>CAYGAS010000321.1:0-17982 GCA_964347935.1 uncultured Nitrospiraceae bacterium
TGAAGATGATACTTTCGAATCATTACGCCATACCGAATCTGGTCTCGCTCGCCGTTGTCGCCGGCCTGTTGACAGTGGGCGTGCTCGCATCCGCCTTCGCCGGCGCGAGCGACACCGCCAAGCTCGTCTCACCGTTGTTTGATGATCTGGAGCGGCTGTCGACCGTGACCTACCGCCAGGCACGGCGGATCGTCGTGCTGCTCATTGGCTCGGCCGTGGCGCTGGTGGGTGTGGCCATGATCGTATTGCCGGGGCCGGCGGTGCTGGTCATCCCGCTCGGTTTAATGATCCTCGGCTTCGAGTTCGCCTGGGCACGCCGATGGCTGAAGAAAGTTCGCCGCACCGCCCAGGGCGTTATGCGCCGCCAGCCGAGCGGCAATAAGGCGTTATGAAGAGGAACGTTGGTGCCCGCACACCACCGTTTCCGCAGGTAACCGTAATCCTGGGCGATCCCTCATTGCGCGACAGCGCCAAGCGCGGGGGCCGCTTCAATGCCGAAGATTTCGAGGCCTTCGAGCGCATGAAATCGGCGCTGGCGGAGCTGCGCGATTACCGCTTTAGCTATCTCGACAGGCACGCGAGCTTGCTGGCCGACCTCGTGAGTGTTCGCCCCTTGTTCGTGTTCAATCTCTGCGACACCGGCTTCATGAACCAGGCCGCTCGAGAGTTGCATGTGCCGGCCCTGCTGGAGATGCAGCAGATCCCCTACAGCGGCGCAGGACCGGCGGCCTTGGCGCTGTGCTATGACAAGGCGCTCGTCAGTGCGATCGCCCGCGAGCTTGGCATCCCTGTACCGCTGCAGCTCGATTTGGCCACGCACGACCCGAACCGTGTCGCCGACATGCCTTTCCCGGCACTGGTGAAGCCGCGCTGCGCGGACGGTAGCCTCGGTTTGACGCAGGGGTCGGTGGTGCAGGATGCGGTCGCGGCGCAGGCCTATATCGATCACTTGCGGCGCGAATTGCCCGAGGCCGGTGTACTGGTGCAGGAGTTTCTTCCCGGACGCGAGATCAGCATCGGTCTCATCGGCAATCCCGGCTTCGATTGGATCATGCTGCCGCCGCTCGAGGTGGATTACTCCAATCTCGATCCCAAACTGCCGCATATCCTGGGTTACGAGTCGAAGGCGGAGCCGAGCTCCCCTTACTGGAGCGACGTCAAGTATCGTCCGGCGGCCCTCGATGAGGACACGCGTAAGCAGTTGGAGCACCATGCGCGACGGCTGTTCGAGCGCCTCGGCTGCCGCGACTACGCACGCATCGACTTTCGTGCCGACGTCAGCGGTACGATGAAGCTGCTGGAAATCAATCCCAATGCCGCCTGGTGTTGGGACGGCAAGCTCAACATGATGGCCGGTTTTGCCGGCCACTGCTATGCGGGGTTTCTGCGCTTGTTGTTGGAGGCGGCACAAACCCGCGTTGCCGCGAGCGTCTGATTGTTGCAGGGTCGAATCACGCCAAGACGCGCAATACGCAGAGAGGACCACAGGCTATCTCAAAATGCCCAACGCCGCTGGCGCGCGGGAACAAATGCAGCCGTCGCAGAGGCGTCAAGGACGCGGCGAAAAGCAAAAATGCTTTATTTGCAAACATCCTCTGCGCCTCGGCGTTCGCCGCGTTGTTGCCAGGGCGGGTGGCTGGCCGAGTCATTTGCGATTTGCCGACAGCTTTCTAGACGAGATCGCGTGCTATACGCTCGTCCCAGCTGCGCGAGAAGGCGACCTCGCTGCCCTCGTAGGCATTCAGGTCGGCCTTCAATAGAAAGAACCCGTCAGTCGCCGATAACTGCGTGTGTGTCTCGATTCGGGTCGACCAATCACCCCGGCGCAGTAGCGTTTTTTGGATGATCTCGGCCTTTGCCGATAGCGGATCGTTCTCGTTGATGCGAAATCGTTTCAGGATCATGTAACCCACATCGAGGTCGATCGCCTCCACGCGCGCAAGCGCGGCCCCGTCGAACTCACCGCCGTCGCTGAAGATGGTATAAACGGTCTCGTTGCGGGCGAGATCGCGCTCGATGGTGCGCCGCATCGGTGCTGAGCGCAGCTTGGTATGCTCCAGCGGTGGCGCGCGTTCGGGTGGCGGGAACGGGGCGAGCGTGGCGTCGGCGGCAGACGGTGCGCGCACCGGCAGCGCGAGGGTGCTGGCCCCGGTATAGAGTGTCAGCACCACAGGCTGCGGCGAGGGCCAGGCGATCGGCCAGTAGCTGGTGGACACGGCCACACGAAGACTGTGACCGGCGGCAAAGGCATGGGCGACGTCATTGAGCCTCACCTGCACCCGATAGCGCTTGCCCGGTTCGAGCGCTTGCGGCTGTGCGTGGCCCGAGCGGTGCGTGAGATTGAGCAAGCCGTAGCTCACCCTGGTGGAGGCGCCATCCGGGGCCACGTCATTGAGGCGTACACTGACGAATGCATTCGGCCGATCAACGGCCAGTTCGAGCGTTACCACCGGTGCGCCGAGGATCTCAAGCGGTTGGACCAGCGCGTCGGAATCAAAGATCAGTGACTTGCCGTCGTCCTCGCGCTGGTCGACCGGCATCTCCCCTTCCGCTCCGAAGGCACACCAGTCCCCGCCACCCAATCCAGTTGTCTGCGGCGAATGCAGCTCGAGCGCGCTTTCCGGTTCAGCCTGCTCACTCAATCTGGCTGGATTAAGCACGTAGCATTCCGGCTTGCGATCTTTGGGTGGCCAGACGGCTTCGGCCACCCAGCGCCCGGGGCGCGCTTCGTAAAAAGCCTGAGGTTGGATGCTTTTCTGCATCCACACACGCAGCATCGGCTCGCGCATGATTCCGTTATCGATGCCTTTGAGCCAGTGATCCCACCAGCGCAAGGCCTCCTGTAAGAATCCGATAGCCGGCCCCGGCACGCCGTCGTGCGGAAAAGCATGCGCCCACGGCCCGATCAGGCCTTTGCGCGGAACCGTGAGACCCTCTAGCAGACGCGGGATGGCGTTGGAGTAGGCATCCGCCCAACCGCCGATGGCGTAGACCGGGCAGCTAATCTGCGCAAAGTCCTCACACACCGAGCCGTGCTTCCAGTAATCATCGCGCCGTAAGTGTCGCAGCCAGAGCTCGGGAAACAATACCGCATGGCGCAGGCGCTCGAGCCACATCTCGCGCCAGCGCTCGCCGACGAGATTCGGGTCAGGTGGAAAGGCGTTGTACGTCAGCAGTACGGATCCCCAAATGAGATTTTCGTTCAGCAAACAGCCACCCATGTAATGCGCGTCGTCGGCGTAGCGATCATCGGTAGAGCAGAGCGTGATGATCGCCCCAAGCTCGGCCGGCTGGCGTGCGGCCACCTGCAGTGAGTTAAACCCGCCCCAGGAAATACCCATCATGCCGACCTTGCCGCTGCACCAGGGCTGCGACGCCAGCCAGCGGATGACTTCGACCGCGTCATCGTGCTCCTGCTCGGTGTACTCGTCGGCTAGCAGTCCCTCGGAATCCCCCGAGCCGCGCAGATCCACGCGCACCGCTGCATAGCCATGGCCGGCGAAGTAGTAATGCATGGGCTCATCACGCGCGCGCGTGAAGTCGCGTTTGCGATACGGAATGTATTCGAGGATGGCCGGCACGGGCGAGGCCTCGGCGTCCTCGGGCAACCAGATACGCGCCGCCAGCCGGCAGCCGTCAGAGAGCGGGATCCAGGTATTCTCGATCTCACGTACGCCGCGTGGAAATGACTCGACGACCTTGGTCATGGGGTTAGGCTACGAATCTCATGTTTTCGCCGCCGATTTGGCCGATCGGGATTTTCGCACATGCAGTCTTTGGGTTGACCAGAACTCCACGGCCAGTCGCTCGCGTGCGGCCAATCCCGCATCAAGATCCCAGCAGTTAACGATGGCGAGCCGAAAGCCGCCGGGCGGCATCGCATGCATCTTCGGCGGCTTGTTTTCGTGGAACGTGATCTGGATGCTCGAGATGCCGGATTGTTGCAAAAGCTCATCGACAAGGCTGCGATCCACTTTTTTGTAGCGCAAGCCGTGGCCGCCGAAGAGCACGACGCTATAGCCGGTGCGGCGGTCATGGTCGGCAAATGTCCAGCGCTGATGGGCGTATAGCTCCACCAGGCTTTCGACCCAACCGGGGCCGTAGAGATCGACCCACTGGTCGGCAAAGCGCAGGTGGCATTCGATGATCTTGCCGCCGATGGTCTCGAAGTTGATCATGCCGGTGTAACCCTGAAGGTTGCGATGTAGCCACTCACCGCAATACTGCTCGAGTTCGGGGCGCGAGTCCGCCAACACGGTCCAGTAATCGAACAGTCCCTTGCCGAGCGCCTTGCCAGTGACATGGCGCCACCATCGAGGTTGGCCGTCGATCACGGCGACGTCGGTGCTCACGTGCTCGCCGGCGAGCAGCGGCATCCACATGTGTCCCGGCGCGTGCTCGCGCTGATACTCGTCAGCGGTCTCGATGACCTTGCTGCCCGACCCCATGCCGCGCATGTTGTAGATCGGCTTGCTGAACACCGGAAAGCGTGGCGGGTCCACCCCATGGGGCCCATGCTCGAGCCCCTGGGTCTCGCAGATCAACAACTTGTTGTAGACCCAGCAATGTCGCGGGTAGAGCTGATAGGCATCGGCGTCCTCGGTCGGAATCTCGATATCGTCCGGGCAGCTTACACCCTCGAAGTACTGCAGACGCCAAGGGTCTCGTTCTACGATAGGCATTCGCTTCCTTTGGTCACATGGGGCTGGGAGATGTACATGAGATCTAGCCGCTGCCTCTCTCGGCGTCAATGGCCATCCTATACCGCCTGAGCAAAGAAGCTCGCCTTGATCCCATCGATCACGTACTGCACAGCGAGCGCGGCCAGTATCAGACCGAGGAGTCGGCTGATCACGTTGGTGCCGGTTTCTCCAAGGATGCGCATCATGTTAGAGGCAAAGAGCAGCGATAATAGCGTGGTCGCCAGCACCACCAGAAGCACGACGATCATGCCAACAAAAACGATTGCGCTTGGTGATGAAGACGCCATCAACAAGACCGTGGTCAACGCGCCCGGACCGGCGATCAACGGGAAAGCCAAGGGAAAAACAGAGACATCTTCCTTAAGTTCGGCCTCATGCTGCTCCTGTCTTGTGGTCGAACGCAAACCGGACTGCCGCGCCAAGATCATGTCGATGGCTAATAGAAAGAGCAGCGTTCCACCGGCGATGCGCATGGCCGGGATGCTGATACCGAGTTGCCTCAGAAGAACGTCACCGATCAGGAAGAAAACCAGCAAAATGACGGTCGCGAGCGTGACACCCCTGAGCGCGGTCCTTCGCTGCTGTTGTACGTCTGCGTTATGGGTCAGTGTATAGAAAATCAATGCGACGCCGATAGGGTCTATGACGACAAACAGTACCACAAATGAGTTTATGAGAATCTCCATATGATCATTCGGCCGCGGCGACCGATGGTCGACCGCCGAGGCGGGGAGTTCACTAAGGCTCGCTAAGGCCGTCGGCACGCATCAGGGTGATTGCACGCTTGCGGATGTCAGATGGAAAATAAGTCGAGCATTTGGTGCCTCGCAATCCCGCTTTTCCAATACGCACCGGTAGGCGATCATTATATGTGTTTGAGGAACAGCGGGCATGACCCTTTAACGGGAGGTTGCAATGGCGGACTTGATAAAACGCTACCACCCGCCCGGCACGCCGCCGGGCACGCTGGTCAAGCGCGAGCGCCGTAAGCCGGTACCGCCGCGGATAGCGGTGATCGACTACGACGAGACGCGCCTTGAAGAAATCTCTGAAGCGACGCCTGAGCAGTGCGAGCAGTATCTGGCTCGCCCTACAACGACCTGGATTCACGTGTCTGGCCACCCTGAGGTGGAGCAATTGCACGAGCTCGGCAAACGGCTGCACCTGCACCCGCTCGCCCTCGAAGATGTGGTCAACACGGGCCAGCGGCCGAAAACGGAGACCTTCGACGGACAGCTTTTCGTGGTTGCGAGCCTACCGGTGGCGGCCAAGACGATCAGAACCGAGCAAGTAAGCCTATTCGTCTCCGACAACTGCTTGGTGAGCTTTCACGAGGGCGCGCAAGATCCATTCGAGCCCGTACGCAAGCGTCTACGCAATGGTGTAGGTTGGCTGCGCGCGCGCAAGGCCGATGCCCTGCTTTATGCACTGCTCGATCTGGTGATCGATCACGGATTCCCGGTCTTGGAAGCTTTGGGTGAGCAGGTCGAGCGGTTGGAGGATGCTATCTTGCGTGCTCCCGACAGGCATTGTCTAAATGCCTTGCACCAAATTAGACGCGAACTGGTGACACTCAGGCGGATGCTGTGGCCGCAACGTGAAGTCCTGAATGGGCTGATGGGCGACGGCCATGGATTGATTGCCGAGTCGACAAAAATTTACCTGCGCGACTGCTATGACCATACGATTCAGATCATGGACCTGATCGAAACCTATCGCGACATGGCCACTAGCCTATTGGATATTTATCTCTCCGGCGTGAGCAACCGGCTTAACGAGACCATGCGTGTGCTCACTGTTATCGCCACGTTGTTCATACCACCCACTTTTCTGGCCAGCATCTACGGTATGAACTTTGATCGTAGCGCGAGTCGGTGGAATATGCCCGAGCTCGGCTGGTCTTTGGGATACCCAATGCTCTGGTTGCTGATTGCGGCAACAGCGTTAGGCATGGTGCTGTATTTCAAACGCAAGAAGTGGTTTTGAGCGAGGAGCGGCACAGATAAGAACAAGCCATGGATTTCGTTAGCGATGCCGACCTTAATTCAGGACCTGATAGACGCCTACGGATACGCGGCGGTTCTGATCGGGACGTTCCTCGAAGGAGAAACGATTCTGGTCATCGGCGGACTCGCAGCGCGATTGGGCTATCTCAAGCTTCAATGGGTCATCGTTGCGGCGTTCGCAGGATCCCTAGCTGGCGACCAGCTCTATTTCTTTCTTGGGCGCCGGCACGGGCAGGCCCTGATCAGACGCCATCCCGCCTGGAGCGGGAGAGTCGCAAAGATCCATAAGCTTCTCGAAGGCTTCGAAACACCCCTACTGCTCGGCTTTCGTTTCCTTTATGGTTTCCGCAACCTCACGCCTTTGGTTATAGGCATGAGTCGCATCAAAACGTGGAAATTTTTTGTGTTCAATATGCTGGGGGCGGCAATCTGGGCGATCTCTGTGGGGAGTCTGGGCTATGCGTTGGGGCACAGCGCCGATCGCTTACTTGGCGATATCAAACGCTATGAGCTCGAGGCTGTGACGTTTGTGGCGATCCTCGGATTCGTTATTTGGAGCATACACTTTGTTCGAGGGAGGCTGCGTGACCGTCCACCGTCACAGAACGGCCAATGACTGGCAGAGGTTCGGGATAAACCTAGCTCAAGCGGGTTCACCGCGGCGAGGCTTGGGATACGCTGGACGATGCGTTGTGGTGTCCTAACAAGTAGTAGCGCCGTCGCAGACGCATTGTTCACGCTAGATTGGCAAACAATTTATTCGTATCAATCAGGTGGCGCCTTGGTCCAAGTGTGGCATTTTGCCACAGTCCCGTTCGTGTTTGGTTTGCTGACACTCAATAACGTTAACAAAAGTTAATAAGTGCAACTTGCCTTGAACGAAGCAGTCTAAGGATGCACAGTGATCTACAAAGATCCTGCGAGAGAAGTGCATGACTTGTTACCACGTCAATGAGGCAAACGACTCTGAAAAGGCTCATCGCAACCGTGTCCGGGCTGGCGTTGGCGGTAGCGTTGGGCATGGCAAATGCCGCGGACGTGAAGGGTCGATAAGATCGGTGCCGACCCCACGTGGTTTAGGTTGACCGACGGGACGCAGTTCTCCCTCGGTAAGGGCGTGTCCCTGAAGCGGCTAAAGGCTGGCAGCGAGGTGATGGTGACTTACGACGTGCACGAGGGCAAGAACGTCGCTAGCAAGATCGCCAAGGCCCAGGCCAAGGTTTCGAAGCCCGAGCCCAAGAAGGAGCAGCGAATTTACTGAAAGTTGCTAAGTATTCGGAAAAAACGCTACCGGCGGGCGCATTCTTGAATGCGCCCGCCTTTCTCCAGGCACATTTGAGCGGGACAAGGGTAACGGAGTCCCGCGGACAAGGAAAGAAATATGAAAACCACAGGCAAATTGAAAGAAATCAACAGCGCGCAGGCATGGTTCATGCTCGCAAACGGAACGCGTTTTAGCTTCGGCAGGGAACTGTCAGTCGCCGGCTACAAGCCGGGTGACGAGGTTTCGGTCGAGTATGAAATGAAGGGCGACAAAAAGATCGCCACCCGCGTCAATAGGGGCAGCAAAGCCGCCTAGCGTCAGTGAACGAGGGTGCGCCGCAAGGCGCACCCAAAGCCCCCTTGCGTTAGTTCGCAAACCATGCGTGCCTTTCTAGGTCTGCTGGCGTTAACACTCGCCGTTTTGCTTGCAGGCGGCAGGGCATTGTTCGTTCGCCGGCCAAGCGTACCCGTTTGGGTGACAGCATTCGTGACGACGGTGATCGTTCGCCTCACAACCGCTTTCCTGCTGGTGCTCGGCTTAGGGCTGATCGTGCAGTTCAAGAGCAAGGACGTCGGTCTACCTCTGAGCGCTACCGATACTGAATTGATTGGGGGCATGCTGATTGTCCTGACGGCCGTGCTCGCGGTCTTCGGTCGGCTTCTGTGGTGGGGCTGGGAGTCACCGAGGTTTGCTGAGCGCAAGCGCTCCATCGGTCAGGGACGGGAAGCTATCGATAGCGCCAGCGAGCCCGCGCAGCCAACCCCGGCACCGAAGGCCGCGTCGGCAACGGGTCTCGAAGCACCCGATTCCGAGCGCATAGCGCTTCTTTCGCACGGGAATCGCACGTGAGGGAGGGAGTTCAGGAGATGCTGCCAGAGATCAAAAACTGACGTACGAGCCCGCCAGGGAAGCATATCTGGTCCGTTGTCCTATGCAGCAAAAGCTCAACGGGCTGACAGAGTCCGACAGGCGAGTATAAGTCGCTGGCGATTGATGTCCCCGAAGACGGGCAACGAGCCGGTATTGTCGTTCCTGCATGACATGACGGCGTTGATAATGCCGGCATCCAGCCTCATGGCGAAGCAGATTCAGGCTCCGATTCGGCACGCGGGTCCAATTCCAATGCCACTTGTGAGGTGCGCACGACCGGTACGAACGGGGCGTGGGTCTCGACAGGTATCGGCGCCCCGATGCGCGCGCGATAAAGCCCAAACAGCCCCAGCAAAGCCAGCACGGCGGCCAGGTAGCCGAGCAGGCTAGCGGGGCCAAGAATGTCCATAAGTATGCCGACCACCGCTGGTCCTACGGTGGCACCGATTCCATAGACCAGCAGCAGTCCACTCGTGGCTTGCAGCACTTCGGGCGGTGCGAGGTGGTCGTTGACATGAGAGACGCTTAAAGAATAAACCGAAAAAGCAAAGCCCCCGTAAACGAAAGCGCTTGCCAGCAGCCCCGGCATGGATAACTCGGCGCAGTACAGTGCCGTGATCGCCGACAGCGCCCCGGCGAAGCAGACGACCGTCAACACCACGCGACGATCGTGATGGTCGGAGAACCGACCGATCGGCCACTGTAGTAAGGCTCCACCGATAATGGTCGCGCCCATAAAAACCGCGATACCGGCATGCGACAAGCCGATGCCCTGGGCAAAGACGGCGCCCATGCCCCAAAAGGCGCCTTGCGCGAGCCCCGCCACGAGCGTACCTATGATGCCAAGCGGTGAGATTGCGTAAAGCTGATGTAGATGCAGGTGCGGTACGTGCACAGGCGCGGGCTCGGGGACACTCGTCAAGGCAACCGGCACAACGGCGATGGAGTAGAAGATCGCCACGAGCGCAAACGGCACGAAGGCCAAGGGGTCTCCGGCCAGTATAAGGAACTGACCCGCCGCCATGGCCGCTAGGTTGAGTGCGGTGTAGGCGGCAAAGATGCGACCGCGGCGTTCGTTCGGTGCCATGGCGTTGAGCCAGCTCTCCATGACCATAAACAGGCCTACCATGCAGACGCCGGTGATGACGCGCAGCACGCCCCAAGCGATTGGATGCACGAGCAAAGCATGCATGATGGCGGCAGCCGATCCGGTCGCGGCTAAAGCAGCAAACGCACGGATGTGGCCGACGCGTCTGATAATGGCCGGGCAAAAGAAGGTGCCGACGATAAATGCGAGAAAGTAGGCGGCCATGATGCCGCCGGTCACCGTTTCCGGAAACTTTTCCAGGCCCGCACGCACGCCAAGGAGGGTGCCTAGCAGACCGTTGCCGCCAAGCAAGATGCCCATGCCAACGAGCAGGGTCGAGATACGAAAGAAAACTGAGAACATGAAATGTGTGCTAAGAGGTATTGCCGGGATGCTGGCGTGAGGCAAAGCGGCAAGTTGGACGGCGCTGCCGTGAGTGGCGGTGTTTGTTATCCGTGATCATGTCAGCTTCGATGCTCATGGGGCTTTTGTAGCACCGAAATGCCGCTTGGCAAAGGCGACACGCTGCTCAAGGGTTCGCAGTTCTTCGCCATATGATTCGATCATCTTCAGGCGCGGCAGCAATCCTGCCCGGTTGGCGATTTGAATATTTAGACCGGGCCGTGCGTTTAGCTCGAGGAGCAAGGGCCCCTTGTTTTTGTCAAGCACGATATCGATTCCCTGATATCCCAGTCCAGTAAGTTCGTAACAGCTCGCGGCGAGCCGCAGCAGCTCGTGCCAATGTGGCACGGTGACGTTGGTGACCGGATTGCCCGTATCGGGATGCTCGACGACGATCTCATTGCCGCAAACCGCTGTGAGCGTCTGGCCAGTAGCGATATCGATGCCTACGCCTATGGCGCCCAAGTGTAGATTGGCCTTGCCGTCTGATTTTCGGGTTGGCAGGCGCGTCATCGACATCACCGGTACACCGAGGAAAACGATGATACGAATATCCGGAACGCCCAGGTAGCTGATCTCGGCGAATACGGGATCGAATTGCACGCGATACTCGATCATGGCCTTATCCGGCTGGTTGCCGAGACTGTACATGCCGCTCAGGATGTTCGCGACATGATGATGCAGTTCTTCCTCTGTCAAAAGTAGCCCGTTGACTTTGCTGTAGCGGCTCCTGCGGCGTCCATCGATTACGAGAACTCCTTCGCCTCCACTTCCGCGCGTGGGCTTGACGGCAAACTCCGTGTACCGCTCAAGCAAGTGCGGCAGCTCTCGAATCTGACGTTCGATTTCTATGACGCCGTAGAGCTCGGGCACGGCTATACCCGCTTGGCGGGCGAGTTCCTTAGTGAGGAGTTTATCGTCGACTAACGGATACAACCGGCGCGGATTGTGCGTAAGTGTGTAGAGACAGTTGCGGGCATTGATGCCCATCACACCGGCTTGCCCCAGTTGCTTTGCTAGCCGAAGCATCAGGGACCCCTGCCAGCGAGCACCTTGAATCGGCGCAACTCGAGCAAGCGATAGCCGCTGTAACGGCCTAGCAGCAGAGTCCCGGCTAGCAGCACCAGCAGCAACTCCGGAAAGAC
Organism: uncultured Nitrospiraceae bacterium; assembly: GCA_964347935.1. Taxonomy (GTDB): domain Bacteria; phylum Pseudomonadota; class Gammaproteobacteria; order Acidiferrobacterales; family SPGG2; genus SZUA-472. The sequence continues at coordinate 11,478 of CAYGAS010000321.1, forward strand.
GAACACGATGTGACTCACATAGCGGTTGGTCATAATGAGGTACGCCAGGACGGCCGTAGCCAGGCTGCCAAGTCCCTGCTGCATGGCTTCGCCGGCGCCCCGCTCTTCCCAGACAACCGACATGCGCTCAATCGTCATGGTCAAGATCACCATCGGAAAAAGCGCCACTGAGAGACCGCGTTCAAACCCGAGTTTGTGGCTGACTACACTGATGAGCCCCATTGACATGATGACGACGATCAGCACTGAAGCAAGACGGGGAACCACTAACAACCTAAGGCGCTCGAGGTAAAAGCGCACGCTGAGCCCGAGGGTTATGACTAAGGTAAAAAGCATGATGCCCCATGCAATCTGTGTCTCACGGAATGCCAGGGCGATAAGGACTGGCATAAAGGTGCCAAAAGTCTTGATCCCGATCACGTTGCGCAGGATCACTAAGATAAAGGCGCCTACAGGGACTGTAAGCAGGATGCGGTAAACCTCTTGTGTATCGATCGGAAGGCTCAGGAGAGAAAATTCCAGTAATCGCGGCAAAGCCGCTTGGCCGCGCAACATTGCAGCGCTGACACCTGCTTGCTCGCCACGGCGTATCGACACACGCGTGCTCAGTTCTTTGCCGCCGGTGAGGTCGACGAGGTTGCCTTTGCCGTGCCAGAGCACTAGATAGTCATCAGGTAGACCCGGTTGCCCGGTCAGTGGATCAAAGGCTTTCCAGCCATCATCATGGACTTGGAGCCAGGGTACGGCCTGGGCGTCGCGAGCAGGTGAGTTGAGGCGAAGGCCACGGAGGATGCGGGCCGGAATAGCGGCAAGCGTAAGGACCTGGACTGCGGCGTCTGCCTTGTCAACTGCGCTACTGTTGGCACTAACGAGCACACCGGCATTCGGGTCGACGCCCGGGGTGTTCACGCGTTTGATGATCTGCGACACCAGTGTGTCGGTGTCTGCGGATTGTTCGCGTGCCTGTTCAAGCAAGGCCTGCGCGGCTGCAAGTTGCGGACCTTCAAGATAAAGAGGTGCCAGTGCCGGCTTCTGCACGGCACGCTGGCCTTTCCTGCGCTCGGCGCCGCGCTGAATGACGGCGCGGTAATAGAGTAGTTGTTGACCCACCGCCTGCCTTTGCGACCAGACCGCCCGGCGGTTGCCACCCACCTGCTTGGTGATCAGGCCGTAGCCGCGAGAGACAAAGTTCTCATCTACAATCGCCAGTACAGGCGTATTTGCAGGGATGAAAACAGAAACCTTCACCGGCATGGCGGTGGCGATAAAGCGCGCCTGAATCTCCACTTGCCAGAGATCGGCCGTGGCCCTGGCTGTCACTGGAAAACCAAGAACAACAACCTTGTAAAGAGCGAGCAGCCATCCAGCCGCCGCTAGGGTCGAGACTAGCCAGTAAAAATGACGATTGGTCATTTACCTGAAGTTGGTGCGCAATGCGGTGCCACGGTGTAAGTCGATGACGGATCAATAATAAAGTCGTCTTTGAGGAAACTGCGCCCGATCAGCAGTTGATAGTTGAAGCCGCTGCGATCGACGAGGTTGACTTCCACCTGCTTTTGAATATCGCCGAGACATATTCCGAGTATGACGACAAGACGTTCCTGCACGCCGCCCCCATGTTGTTTAATCCTTGCAACTCGATGGATCTTGCGCTCGACCTGAACCGACTCGCCCTTATGGTTAGTCAAGGTGAAACGCACCCATTGTTCGCCATCTCGACTGAAGGTCTGCTGACACTCGCAGTTTAAGGACGATGTCTGGGCGCCGGTGTCCAGTTTTGCGCGAACCAAGATATCTCCTGGATGAATACGGACGTTTTCAATCCATCCAACTTGCTGCTTTGCCTCTACCCTTGGAGGTGTAAAGAGCAACAAGGGCACGAACATCAACACAACCAGGTACCACCCCTTCGTCATGCATTTATCCTTCGAGAGGTGAGTCGGCAACGGCACATATACATTGACTCAGCTTCTGCTCTGAGCTTGATCCACAGCTTTGTCTTGCCGAACATGCGCCATGCGCTAGCGTAGATTAGTGGCCGTCGTGGGACCCTAATATAATACTCGACCTTGCTTGGCGCTTTATACTCTGGGAGCTCACTATGGACTGGCTGTTCAGCCCCGAAGTCTGGGCCGCGTTCTTGACGCTGACTGCGCTAGAGATCGTTCTTGGGATCGATAACATCATTTTCATCTCCATTCTGGCGGATAAGCTGCCCAAACGCCAACGCCGCGAGGCACGTATCATCGGTTTGGGGCTCGCCATGTTTACGCGCATTGCGTTGTTGTTCTCGCTGACATGGATGATGCGGCTTACTGCACCGCTGTTTACTGTTCTCCAGCAAGACATCTCGGGGCGTGATCTCATTCTTATTGCCGGCGGGCTGTTCTTGATCGCCAAGAGCACGCTCGAGATTCACGGCAAGCTCGAAGGCGAGGAAGGGCGATCGGCGGGACGTTCCGCCGCTTCGTTCGCGGGCGTGCTCGTCCAAATCGCCCTCTTGGACATCGTCGTTTCGCTCGACTCGGTGATCACCGCGATTGGCATGGTGGACCGGTTAGCTGTCATGGTTGCTGCGATCGTCATCGCCACCGCTTTTATGATGCTGTTTGCGGGAGCCGTCAGCGCCTTTGTCGATCGCCATCCGACGGTCAAGATGCTGGCGCTCAGTTTTCTCGTGCTCGTCGGTGTAGTACTGGTGGCTGATGGCTTCGATATGCACGTGCCCAAAGGCTATATCTACTTCGCCATGGCCTTCTCCGTGCTTGTCGAAATGCTCAACCTTCGCATCCGACGACGACGCGTTCCGCCACTGAAATTGCGGCAACCCTACGCGCAAGCGCGGCCCAGCATGGGAAAGCGAGCCCCAAAGGCAGGCAAGCGGCCGACGAGACGCTAATTGAGCTAGCCAAGGCACGAGTAGCCCGCGCGCGCTGTCGCCAAGTATCATTGGTTGTCGGGCAAGCAAAATACGTATGGAACAAACGCTCTTTGAAAGCATATCTTGACCAACAGCAGGAACGTGCAGCCATTCCGCTGCCGGGATTGCGTAGCTTGAAAGGTATCGAGCAATGGAAGATAGCGGCCTGATCTGCGCCTACGCGCTCGATGGCAATGGTGGGGGCAGGGAGATTAGCCTGGAGGAGGCAAGCGCGGTCTCGGTGGAAAAAGGTTTCATATGGATCCATCTGGATTATACCGCCCGGGGCGCGCAGCGTTGGCTGCACGAAAAAAGCGGTCTTGACGAGATTGCCGTGTCAGCGCTGTTAGCCGCAGAAACGCGTCCCCGGACGGTATCCATCGCCGACGGGCTGTTGGTGACGCTGCGAGGTGTCAATCTCAATCCTGGTGCCGATCCGGAGGACATGGTCTCGCTCAGGATGTGGGTCGAGACCGGTCGGGTCATCAGCACTCGGATGCGGCGTCTGCTGGCAGTGCAGGACATGCGCGGCATGATCGCGAACAAATGCGGACCAAAGACGGCCGGTGAGTTCTTGGTCGAAATGGGCGACAGGCTAGCCATGCGCATGTCGTATGTGATCGAAGGGCTTGATGAGACGGTAGATACTCTTGAGGAACAGGTGCTCAGTGCCGAGAGTCGCGAGCTTCGGACGAAGCTTGCACAACTACGTCGGGAAACGATTCTGCTGCGACGCTATCTGGCGCCACAGCGGGAAGCCCTGGCGCGCCTGGTAGCAGAGAAGAACCCCTTGCTGTGTGACGTCGATCGTATGCATTTAAGGGAGGTCGCGGACCGTATGACGCGTTACGTCGAAGACCTGGATGCAGCGCGGGAGCGTGCCGCAGTCACGCAAGAAGAACTAAGTAATCGCCTGTCGGAACAAATCAACAAGAGAATGTATGTGCTCTCGATCGTGGCAGCGATATTTCTCCCGTTAGGGTTTGCCACAGGTTTGCTCGGTATCAACGTCGGTGGTATCCCGGGTGCGGAGTTTGCTTACGCGTTTGCCATTGTCTGTTTGCTTTTGGTCGCAGTCATCATCTTGCAGATCATTCTCTTTCGTTGGAAGCGGTGGCTGTAGGCCGCCCGGCGATGCCACTTGGTGACCCGGATTGCGAACTGAGGCTACTGCCCGCAGCGCTGTGTCGGCTGCGCCCACAAACGTGCCTGTTCGGCGGATTTATTTAGAAAAGGTATGAGCATCTGACGCGAAGTCCGTTGCGGCGGATCGACGAATGTGGCTGACCGCGCGGGTTCATGATGAAATGCCAGCTAAAGCGCTTTAAGGAGGATCGAGTGTGAACACCCCGCACTGGACGACGACGATAACGGACTCAGTGACGCGCGTAGCGGCTGCACTGTACGACTACCTACCGACGATCTTTGGATCGCTCGCGCTTCTTGTTATCGGGTGGATTGTGGCAGCAGTGCTGCGATGGTTGACTCTGCACATTAGCTCGAATGCATTGGAACGCTTGGGACGCACCCGAGCGATACAGGCCCGGCTGCAGCAATCGCGAATCTATCGCTCCATCCCAACCGTCGCGAGCCGGATCGTTTTTTGGGCGACGCTATTATTTTTCATTGCGGCCGCGATCGAGGCGTTGCGGTTACAGGCGGTGTCGAGCGTGGTAAGCGTGTTTAGCGCTTATTTACCGCGGGCCCTGCTGGGCGTGGTGATCGTCTTCGCGGGCCTGTGGGCAGGCGAGGTCGTGCGCGCCACCCTTGCCCGCGCCACCGCTCAGATGGGCATTGCTCAGGCCGATATGATCGGCCGCGTGGCACAAGCGTTGGTTGCCTTTGTGGCTATTATCATCGCCGTCGATCAGGTTGGCATCGATAGCACCGTTCTGGTGACAAGTTTGGTAACCGTGTTTGCCGCGACGTTGGGCGCGGCCGCGTTGGCCTTTGGGCTCGGGGCGCGCGGGGCGGTGAGCAATATCATTGCGGCTCACTATGTGCGCAGGGCGTACCGCGTCGGCGATTCTGTCCGCATCGGTGATCAGCAGGGACGCATTTCCGAGATCACGCACACAGCAGTGCTGCTTGATACCGAAGAAGGGCGGGTGATGGTCCCCACCCGTCAGTTTAGCGAGCAAGTTTCGATTCTGCTGCGAGCACGGGAGTGATGTGAAAGCCACGCGGCTTCTTTCGCATGCCTTTCTACGGGCGCACCCCGAGGATGCTGCCCGCGTGCTGGAACACTTGCCGCCAAAAGAGCAAGCCAGACTGATCGCAGAGCTGCCCGTTGGGGCTGGCAAGGTCATCGAGCACATGGCGCCAGTCACATCTGCTCGCTGTGTCGTGTCGCTGGACGGCGATACCGCTGCCAAGGTGGTCAGAGGACTGTCGCTCGACTACAGGCTCGCCGTGCTCAGGTGTATGCAGCACAGTGATAGGGAGCGTATGTTTTTGGCGCTGGGCGCATCGGAAGCGGAACCCTTGCGCACGCTGCTTCGGTATCGCGACGATACGGCCGGAGCGTTGATGGATCCGTACGTCTTGACGTTTCCTGACGACATTACCGTGGGTGAGGCACTGCGGCGCGCGAGGGCGTCAACACAGGCGCTCCTTTACTATCTTTACGTGACCGATCGCGAACAGAAGCTCGTCGGGGTTGCCACGCTACGCGAGGTCATGCAGTCCCGCGCAAGCGATGCGCTATCCTCGGTGATGCGCCGCGAAGTGGCGCGGCTGCCTGCGGCGATGCGCAGCGACGATATTGTCAAGAACCCGCACTGGCGAGATTTCCATGCTCTACCCGTGGTCGATGAAAAAGATCGTTTTCTTGGCGTCATCAGACACGAGACCTTGCGTCGCGTTGAGCATGAGGTCGTGCAGAACTCCCAACAAGGGAGTGCGGTCGACACATTGCTTGCGTTGGGAGAGCTCTATTGGATAGGTCTGAGCAGCATAATGCCGGGGGTCACGACAAAGATCGAACGCAGTCAAGAGGAACACAGCGAACCGGAGAATAAAGATTATGGCGAGCAATCGCGCCCGCGCGGCGACACTGCTGACTGAAGCATTTTTCGATCTTTATCCAGGCGAAGCGACGGAGGTGCTCGAAGGGGCATCCATCGAGGAGATTGTCACGTTTCTCGAGACTCAGCCACCACGCCGCGCAGCGACTGCTTTCGAAAGACTTTCGCCACAAGTCGCGGCGGATAGTCTACTGCGCATGAGCGACGAGAGTGCGCGCCGCATTCTGTCGGCGATCGATCCTGGCGACGTCGCGGTGGTATTAAGCCGGCTCGATGAGTCGGCCAAGGAGCAGCGGCTGGCCTTGCTCGATCCAGCGCTCGCGAAGGAACTCACGGAGCTGATTAGCTATCCGCTAGACTGCGCCGGACGCATGATGGATACGCGGGTTGTCACCTTTCGGCCACAGCTAACAGTAAAGGAGGCCCTGACCCGATTGCGAACGTCCCCTCGTGCGCCCAGCCACGATCTTGTTGTCGTCGACGAGAACAACCAGCTCGAAGGCTTGGTGGCCCTGGCCGAAGCCGTGCGCGCCTATCCCAGACGGCCGCTCGAGCAGCT
>CAYGAS010000322.1:0-26164 GCA_964347935.1 uncultured Nitrospiraceae bacterium
TTCGTGATGGACCGCTATCGCGGGCCGCGCTTTTTCGCTTGGATCACGGGGACACCGATCCTGTGGTTTGTCTACGCGAGCGGCATTACCGGTTACTGGCTGGTGTGGGACAAGCTCGCGCAATATATTGCTATCGCCACCACCGAGTGGCTCGACACCCTGCCTATCTTCGGCCAGTCGATCGCCCGTAACTTCTTGCATGAGACAACGCTGAGCAATCGGTTCTTTACGCTTATGGTGTTCATGCACATTGCGGTACCGCTGATTTTGTTGTTCATCATGTGGGTCCACATCCAGCGACATGCGCACCCACGCGTTAACCCTCCGATCGGTCTTGCCGCTGGCACACTCGTCATGATGCTCGTGCTCTCACTACTGCATCCGGCCGTCAGTCAGGGCCCAGCCAACCTAAACACGGTGACCGCTGTGGTCAACCTGGACTGGTTTTATCTGCCGGCTTATCCGCTGCTCGATCACGTTCCAGGTGCGCTGCTGTGGGCGGCGTTCGGTGGAGCCACCTTGTTGCTGCTGATGATGCCCTGGTTGCCGCCGCGACGACGGCAGCCCATCGCGGCCGTCGATCTCGATAACTGCAATGGTTGCGCACGTTGTGTCGCCGATTGTCCTTTCAGCGCCGTGCTGATGGCCCCACGCACGGACGGCAAGCCTTTCTCTCACCAAGCGGTGGTCAACGCCAAATTGTGTACCAGCTGCGGCATCTGCGCGGGGGCCTGTCCGACCGCCACCCCTTTTCGGCGCGCGTCCGAGCTCACACCGGGGATCGAATTGCCGAATCTTGCCATCAAGGATCTGCGCGAACGCACGCTCGCCGCCGCACAAGGCCTGTGCGGTGAGGCGCGCGTGATCGTCTACGGCTGCCAGACAGGGGCCGACGTTGAACGCCTTCGCGAATCTGGCGTAGCTGTCCTGACACTACCTTGCAGTGCGGCCCTACCACCCGCTTTCCTGGACCTCATCATTACCCGTCACCACGCTGACGGCGTGTTGCTGACCGGATGCGCCGACGGCGATTGCTTCTACCGACTCGGCGCGCGCTGGACCGAGCAGCGTATCGCCGGGCTGCGCGACCCACGGCTGCGCGCGCGTGTTCCGCGTGAGCGCGTGGCCACCTGCTGGACCGGGGTGTCGGGGAGGGGAAGACTGAAACACGAGCTCGACGCGTTTCGGGCCAAACTCAAAGGCCTCGCGCCGCTCGAGAAACGCGAGCCCGCCGCGAGGCAGCGACTTGCGGAACAGGCAGGCACCAGTGATTAAGCCATTCAATCTCGCGGGTCAGGCCATCGCCTACGTCTTGTTCGGTGCGATGATCGGCTACTTCTCGGCCGCGCCGGCCTACATTCACCACGATCCCGCCATGGCACAGATCAAAATCAGCTTTAGTCACGCCGCGCAGCGCGTGGGCGAGTGCCGCCGCCTGAGCCCGGAGGAGATCGCCAAGCTCGCGCCCAATATGCGCCGGCCGCTCGACTGTCCGCGCGAACGCTTGCCCATACTGGTCGAACTGGAGCTGGACAACCAGCCGCTGTACCGCGGCGAGCTTCCGCCGACGGGGCTCGCGGGCGACGGGTCGGCCACAATCTACCAGCGCTTTGCGGTGACCACTGGCAAGCATCATCTAGTTGCGCGCCTGCGCGATTCCAAGCGTACCGATGGTTTCGATTATGTGAAGGCGGCAGATGTCGAGCTCAGGCCGCAGCAGAATTTCGTCATCGAATTCCGGGCCGAAACCGGCGGGTTCGTCTTCAAATGAGGGTAGAGAACAGGGGCATCTCATGGCTCTCATAAAATGGAAACAAGAGTTTTCGATCGGCGTAGCCGATGTCGATCACGAGCATCGCGAGCTCATCGAGCTGATCAACGAGCTTTACGCACATCTGCAACAGCGAGACTCGACCGTCAGCGTGGCAGACTTTCTTGGAGAGATCTACGCCAAGATCTCGGCGCACTTTGCGCTTGAGGAAAAGATCATGCGTGAGCGCAACTACGACCAGTATGACGACCACAAGGCCGACCATGAGCGTCTGCTTGACGAGATTCGCGACATCATGGACGCCTACGAGGACGACGCGCAGTTCAACGAAGCCGAGCTCGCCGCTTGTTTGACCGCCTGGTTCACTGACCACTTCCGCAGCAAAGACGCAAGGCTGCATAAGTACTTACGCTGATGCCGGGTGTCCGGCGGTCTTGCCTTGTCGGAGCTCCCGGGCGGACACGCTCGATGGGGATGAGGCCAGGTGAATCACGAAGACGGCCTTGCAGCGACCCGTAGTCTGTCTCTCTGCAAACGGCCGGCCCGTGGCAAAGGCCGGCTGTCGATGGCACGGACGCCCGAATCGAACATTCCTCGATCTGGATCAGAGACATGGCAGCTTTTGGGAGCCTTGCTCGCTGTGTCTCCTTCGGCGAGCAAGGGCTTCGCGTTTTTGTCCGGACTGAAAGCTTCTCAATCGTCCCCGGGTTTAGTAATGTGGCGAGCGATGAGACCCTTGCGGTTCTCGCTCGCGCCCGCACCGCGCGTCAGCGTGAGCCCGCCCGGCTGGCCGCCTTAATTGTTGATGAGCCGACTGTGTCACAGATGCTTGATTGCTGTCGCCGCCGCATGCCTCAGCCTGGGTGATGCGGGGCGCCCTGCTTATGGGGAGGGTCTTGTCGATCTATACCCGCAGGTGCGCGAGCTTTTTCCTGACGCCACCCGCTTCGGATCCCTCACCGGCAACCCGCCCGCTGCGCCTGCCTATCAGGGTGACACGCTGCTTGGTTACGCTTACCTGACCAAGGACGTCTTGCAAATCCCGGCCTACTCCGGCAAGCCGATCAATAACCTCGTCGGTATCGATCGCAAGGGCAGCATCAAGGGCGTTCGGATCGTAGAGCACGAGGAGCCGATCCTGGTTATCGGCGTGACGGACGAGGATCTGCGGCGTTTCATCGAGCAGTACCGTGGCAAGTCCGTTTTCGACCGCATCGCCATTGGCGGCAGTATGCGCAAGGGCGCCGTCGTTATCGACAGCATCTCTGGCGCCTCGATCACCGCCATGGTGGAAAACGCCACCGTGATGAAGTCCGCTCGGCGCGTCGCGGGCTCGCGGGGCATCGGCAAGCCCGGCGTGTCCGCATCCGCTGGGCGCCCTCCCCCTCAGGCAGCGCTGTCCCCCGCTGTGCCATCACAGAACGCACCGGCCCGTGCAACGAGCCTGGAGGCTTTCGATGAGGAACCGATCTGGGTGGGCGTGTGGCGCCAGCGCCTGTTTCAGATCGTTGTGCTGACTATCGGCCTGGTCTCACTGACTGCGCTGCTGATCTTCCAGGACTTCCTCACGCGCCGCCCCAAGCTGCTACGCTACGTGCGCAACGGCTACTTGCTGTTCACGGTGACTTTTATTGGCTGGTATGGGCTGGCGCAACTTTCGGTGTTCAACATCCTGACTTTCGTTCACGCCGTGCTGCACGATTTCCGCTGGGACACCTTCCTCATCAACCCTTTGATATTCATTCTGTGGGGATTCGTGGCGGTAACACTGCTGCTGTGGGGACGGGGCGTGTTTTGCGGTTGGTTGTGTCCGTTCGGCGCGCTGCAGGAATTTATACAACAGCTCGCGCAGCGTCTTCGCCTACCTCAGTTCGAGTTTCCGGAGATGGTGCACGAACGCCTGTGGGCCATCAAATACATACTGCTGCTGGGGCTGTTCGGCATCTCTTTGCAATCCCTTGGCACGGCCGCGCGTTACATCGAGGTAGAGCCCTTCAAGACGGCGATTACGCTACACTTCCAGCGCGAGTGGGGATATGTGCTCTACGCCGGCGGGCTGCTACTGATCGCCGCCTTCAATCGCAAGTTCTACTGTAAGTATCTCTGTGCGCTTGGCGCTGGGCTCGCGATCGCCGGGCGCTTTCGGATTTTCGACTGGCTGCGCCGCCACCGCGAATGCGGGCGTCCGTGCCAGATCTGTGCCAACGAGTGCTCGAGTCGAGCCATCCGTCATAACGGCGAGATCAATGACGCGGAATGCCATTACTGCCTCGACTGTCAGGTGACGTACTGGCATGTGTACCGCTGCCCGCCGATGGTGACCCGTCTGAAGCGCCGCGAGCCGGACGCGAGCATCTTGTCCAAAAGATTTGCCGGCTTCGACGAGCACAGCGTCGTCGTCGCGCCGCCGCAAGCGCCGTCAGGCAAGGGGGGCTAGCTCTGCGGCGGCGTCGAGCGTCGCCCCCCTTAGTTGACCCAGATCAAGGTTTTGGCCGCTGCGGCCTCCTAGTATCTTGACCTTGGCAAGCGTTTTCCACTTTTAAGGCAAGGTTAGGAGGACCCCCGATGAGTTTAAAACACCTGCGACTAGCTAGTGCGTTTGCCGCGGCCGGCGTGCTGTCCGTGATGGCGGGCATGGTCTGGGCCCAGGAAAAACCCTCGGGCCATCCCGGCACGCCGGAGACGGAGATGCGATACAAGGGTGCCCCAGTGCCCCTCAAACCGGAGGAGGCGCAAGAGACCGTCGCCCCGGACGCGCCGGGGCTGAGCAAGTCGGAATTCGCACGCGCGAAACAGATCTATTTCGAGCGCTGTGCCGGATGCCACGGCGTGCTGCGCAAGGGAGCAACCGGCAAGCCGTTAACGCCAGACATCACTCGACAAAAGGGAACCCAATACTTGGAGGTGTTCATTAACTATGGCTCGCCCGCTGGCATGCCCAACTGGGGTACGTCCGGTGAGTTGAGTCACGACGATGTGGACATTATGGCGCGCTTCCTCCAGCACGAGCCGCCGACGCCACCCGAATGGGGCATGGCGCAGATGAAGGGAAGCTGGAAGGTACTCATCCCGCCTGAGCAGCGGCCGAAGAAGAAGATGAACAAGCTCAACCTCGACAATGTGTTCTCGCTGACATTGCGTGACGCCGGACAGGTGGCACTGATCGACGGCGACAATAAGAAGATCGTCAATATCATCGACACAGGCTATGCCGTGCATATCTCGCGTCTGTCCTCATCAGGACGTTACCTTTACGTTGTCGGCCGCGACGCCCAGGTTAATCTCATCGACCTGTGGCTGGAAAAGCCCGACAACGTCGCCGTTATCAAGACCGGCTTGGAGGCGCGTTCCGTCGAGACGTCAAAATACAAAGGCTACGAGGACAAGTATGCGATTGCCGGCACGTACTGGCCCCCGCAATATGTGATCATGAAGGGCGACACGCTAGAACCGCTCAAGATCGTCTCCACGCGCGGCATGACGGTTGATACACAGGAGTACCACCCCGAGCCACGGGTTGCGGCGATCGTCGCCTCGCATCAGCATCCGGAGTTCATCGTCAATGTCAAAGAGACCGGCAAGATCTTGATGGTCAATTATGAGGACGTGGACAACCTCAAGGTGACCAGCATTGACGCCGCACGCTTTCTGCACGATGGCGGCTGGGACTCGACGCAGCGCTACTTTCTCACGGCCGCGAATAAGTCGAATAAGATCGCGGTGGTCGATTCTAAGACCGACAAGCTCGCGGCCATGATCGAGGTCGGCCAGATCCCGCACCCAGGTCGTGGCGCCAATTTCGTCGACCCGAAGTACGGCCCCGTGTGGGCGACCGGTCATCTGGGCGATGAAAACATCGCCGTCATCGGTACCGACCCCAAAGGCCATAAGCAACATGCCTGGAAGGTCGTACGCATGTTGAAAGGTCAGGGTGGCGGTAACCTTTTCGTCAAGACGCACCCGAAGTCGACCAATCTATGGGCCGACACGGCGCTGAACCCGGATCCGAAGCTCAGTCAGAGCGTAGCGGTGTTTGACGTCAAAAACCTCGAAAAAGGCTACGAGGTCGTGCCGATCGCCCAGTGGGCGGATCTGGGAGAAGGGCCCAAGCGCGTGGTACAGCCGGAGTACAATAAGAACGGCGATGAAGTATGGTTCTCCGTTTGGAACGGAAAGGAACAGCAGTCGGCAGTCGTCATCGTCGATGACAAGACGCGCAAGTTGAAATTTGTCATCAAAGACAAGCGTCTGGTGACACCGACCGGCAAGTTCAACGTGTACAACACGCAGCACGACGTCTATTAAGGAATATTAAGGAAGCCCTTGCGCGGCGGGTGGAACACGCTCCACCCGCCGGTCATCCTGTGGGCGGCGGGTGCCGCCAACTTCCCAAGATGGGTGCGGAGCTGGGCGCGCGCGCCTGACGTGGGTGCCGATCCAAGCGGAGACGCTGTGCGTCCGCCTCCACTCATTGATGCGAGGCTTGTGGCAATGGCCCGTCGGTGCCGTTGGCGGTCAGATATCCCTTGCGTCAATCAAATCAGCATGCCATCACTATCATTCGGCGCCTTTCTTAAGGTACTCAGCATGCGTCGTCTTTATTCTCCTCGGACAAAATTGGCCTGAGGCAATTTCGTCCACTTAAGCTAGGTGAGGATTTCGACTCTATACTTTGGTAGGATAAATTGGTGTTGTTAGCGGCGGGCAACCGCCAGCATCTAGACGGGTACTAACGGTCAAGGCACCGCGAAATAGCAAGGCCTGCTACTCGAATCGTGCAGCGAGGAAATCTGAGAAGTAACGTCTTGTATCACCCACCGAGGAGATAGCGCTAATGCAGAAACGTTACATCACCCTGTTCTCAATCTCTGTTGCCAGTGTTTTCCTGATAGGGATCTCAGCGGCCCACGCTGAAAAACTTACCCGGCCCGGGGGGCACAAAACCGCTCACTGTGAGCACTGTCATGGCCCCTACGGATGCAAGCCCGTACAGGGGCTCATGCCCAAGCTTTGCGGACAAAACCAGGAATATCTCGAGATGACGCTGATACAATTCCGGGACGGTACGCGCATTAGCCCGATCATGACGCAAACAACAAAATTGCTCTCCGACGAACTGATAAAGCAACTTGCCATTTACTTTGCGAACGCGCCCACCTCCGACAAATAATTAATGCTTTAAAGTCGCGATAAACCGCAGGTACTTGTGACCCGCGGTTTTCCGTTCGCCAAAGGGATATACAACGTATCAGCGCGACCTAACCAAGGACGCGCGAATCAGTAATCTCGCGCTCGGCCAGCTCTGCAGGCACCTTGTAGAACCACATCTGATACATCGAAATAACCCACATATAGGCGAAGCATAGACCCATGACGGCACCGGCAAGCAGCACCGCCCACGCGAAGGGAGGAAACAGTTTCGTCAGATACCAGGAGATGACGTCGACCGAAATGGCAAGAAAGGGCAGCCCGACTACGGCACATTTGAACCAGACCGGTCGGACAAATGCCCGGCTGAAGATCAGACCAACGATAAAAAAGATAAATGTGAGGCCGAATAAGTGGATATGTGACACGCGCACAAGCGTAAACACGTCCACGCCTGTATCCAGCTCCGCCGATTCGCTAATGTGCTCGTATCCCTTCAAGTTTGGAAGATGCGGATTGCTGCCGTCGTGGCAGGCCATGCAACGCTTCTCCATGATGGGTTTGATGTCCCTTTCGTACTCGCCCTTGTCGATGCCTCTGTGTACCCAAGCGACGATCTCGCTTATCTCGCCAGGGGGCAGCATGCCGCTCATCGGACCTCTCAGTGCGGCCTCGAGCCGACTGCTTTCCTTACTGCCACTGTATGCGATCTGTATATCCTGGACCGACAGCGAAGACGGATCGCCGTCACGCCCGGCATGCGAGGCCCAGACATAGATCATGGCAAAACAATAGCCCATGCCGAGCACGAGCAGTGCTGCCGTATAGAGCACACGCATACTCCAAGGCAGTTCCTGAAAGTGCAGATACAAGCGGTGAACTGGTTGATCATTCATGGTTTTTCCCTAGCGGTCCGCAAGCTGACGGTCGCGGCGTGGCATCACGACGCTGCTGTCCGTTGTGCCCATCCAGTATGCAAGTGGTTCAACTTACAGCAGCGCCGTCCGGCACTTGTTCACTTAAGCGAAGCGTAGTAGGCGGCCAAGTCAGCCATGTCCTGGTCGCTGAGTCCACTCGCGAATTGCTTCATCATCGGGTTCGCCCGCGCGCCCGATTTGTACGCTTTCAGCTGTTCGACAAAATAGCTCTCTTTCAGACCGGCCAGCGGGGGGTTAGGGGCTACCCCCTTGCCGTCAGCGCCGTGGCACCCCGCACAGGTGGCGGCCTTCTGCTTGCCGGCGTTGGCGTCACCGCCGGCCTGGGCGGTACCGGCCATTGCCAAGAGGGCGATCGAGGCTGCGACTAACAGTTTATTGTTCATGCTAACGCTCCTTTCTCAAGTTAAACAGTATTCAACACACTATGGTCCGGGCCTCTGGGGATTTGGTTGCCGCAGCCCGGTTAGACCGATTCCACCGCCGCCTGCCGGTTATGACCCGTGCCTTGCACCGAGAAACCGCTACAACCGCTACGAGAGATCAATTGCATGGCGTTTTGACAAACACAATCGACTTAGGCCGCTTGTGGGCATAATAAGCGGCGAGATTCTCAACATCCGTCTCGGTCAGCGCTTTCGACATCGCAAGCATCGCTGGCTTCGCGCGCGCACCGCTGCGGTACTTGTTCAATGCCCTCAATAAGTACCGCTCATGCTGCCCCGCCAACATGGGAACGGCCGGGTCTGTGCTGTTGCCATTGACGCCGTGACACCGATCACAGCGTTTCGCCCACTCGGCCGTTGTGAGCGGTCTCTGCACAGCCGGCGCTTTCGGCGTCTGAGTCGCGTAAAAGGCCGACACGTTGTTGATATCGGTCTTGCTGAGGGGGTCGACGATTGATTTCATCGTGCCGTGATCACGCTTTCCATTGCGGTATGATTCTGTCGCCATCGCCAGGAATTGCGCATCCTTTCCCGCCAGACTCGGCGTCTTGGGATCTGTGCTATTACCATCTTCCCCATGACACCCTGCGCAGGCAGCGGCCGCGGCTTGGCCGGCAGTCGCGTCGCCGGCAGCAGGCGCCGTGGCGCGTTTCTTGGGCGCTTGGAGCGCGTAGTAGAGCGCGATCTTTTCAATCGCCGAATCGCCTAATGACCCCACCAGCGACTTCATCGCCGCATCCGTGCGGCTGCCATCTTTATATGCCTTCATGGCAGCGACAAGGTATTGCGGCTGTTGCCCTGTCAGGCTCGGCATACCAGGTATGCTGGCGTTGCCATCCGGCCCATGACAACCGGCGCATGCGGCCGCGGCTGCCTTGCCTTCGGCTACAGGATCCCTTTCCGTGGCACGTATCTTCCCCGAAACTTGCGCTGCTTCCAGGCTGGCATAATAGGCCGCTACTTGCACGAGTGCATCGTTGTTAAGGTATTTTACCGCCGCCCCCATCGATTCATCCTCACGTGCACCGTTCTTGTACGCTATCAACTCAAGGTAAAGGTACTCTGCGCGTTGCCCCGCCAGGTGAGGCTGTTCCTCGCTCGCACTGATGCCGTTCAGGCCGTGGCAGCGCGCGCACGTAGACTTTGCAAGGCCCCCGCCCGCGTCCAGCTCAACGGCTGAGGGAAATAGCAGTTCTTGGCGTATGTCGGCACTAATGCGATCGGCATTACCGCCTTGACTGGCCGCATCGCGTGAAAGGATAGCGACGAAAAACACAACCGCCACGACGACCAGTAAACCCGGAGCCTGGTCTTTCATTCATGTCTCCTCACTGGGCAAACGCAGGTATGATAAAGCGACTCGCCAATATAATAAAGCTACTTCATACAAGCGGTGAGCAGGCAATCGGCTGCTAACTGCCGCAGGCGTAGACCTAGCCGTGCCAATCGGTGGCAGCACTGGGAAGGTTGGATGCGTTAACTTTGCTTCGCAGTCACCCGGCAAACTGCTTGACCGCAGACCCGGCTCGCCATACAGGTACCGCCCGTCGACAGTTGGTGCTCATCGCAATCGCTTGACCTGCCCAAGCGACTGCCAGAGATTTACGAGCTACGCCCGAGCGTTGAGTCCCACGAGCGTTCGCAGGGATACTGCAAACGCATTGCCTGCCAAGCACAACCCATCCTTGGCCGTGCGCAAGATTAAAAGAGGCTCACTTCCGCAGTCTAGGTCGCCCGAGGTCCTCATTGAGCGCCTCTACGCGGCCGGCTGCTTAGTTAAATCCCACGGTGGGAAAAGCCGAACCAGAACCCAGAGCAGAACCAGCGGACCAAGCAGTACGGCTATCGCTGCCAATAGTCCCTCGGGCCCGCCAATCGGTAAATGATAGCTCAACAAACCCTTCATGGTCTTCGAGATCTCCTGGCCACCGATCACCACATTCCACCGCATCATGAACACCGACAGCAATGCGAGCATGGCCGAAACAAAGCTTCCGACGACGAACGGTGTGCCGGTCGTTCCACGGAATACCATGACAGTCAAGATGAGAATCGGCAGCGCAGCGCCGATGCCGAACTGTAAACCAAAGTAAGTGAAAAATAACGGGCCTTCGATAAAATCCCGGATGATCTCTATGCCTTCCTCGTTCTTGTAGAACAGATTGGCCAACTCAACGACCTCAAGCAAGACGCCGAACATCAGGAAACCCCAAAGCGTCTGGGTAAGCCCTTTCAAGCACTCCAGGTCGATTGGAACCCTACGGACCTTCGACACGAAGATGTAGAGAACGATCAAGAGAGCGACGCCCGAGATGACGGCGGAGAAAAGAAAGATGACTGGCATCAAGTCCGATCCCCACCAATCGCGCGCTTTCAATGAGCCGAACACGAATCCGACATAACCATGCAGACCATGGGCCCCCGGGATGCCGACGACCGCCAACACATACAACCACTTGTGATCAAAGGCGCGCGCCTTTTCCGAAACATCGTCTGACCACAGCGTAACTGCGCGATAGAACTGCCTCTTTAATCCCTTGGAGTTCTGCGCCCTCGCCACATTGTCCACGCGAAACGCAAAAAACGATTCCAGCGCTACAAGAATTACGTAGAAGCCGGCGAAAAAGCCGAACATCGCAAACGCCGAAGTCAGGTGCGGGGTGATCATCGCGTTGAACGCCCGTTGCGGCTGCCCCAGGTGAAGCAACAACGGCGCGGGCACGAAGATCATGAAACACAGCGCCGTCAGCAACGCGAAGCGGGCTACGGGCTTGTATTTCTCTATGCCAAACACATGATACATGCTGGAAACGGTGAAGGCCCCGGCAACCAAGCCCGTCATATAGGGATAGGCGACGATCAACACTGTCCACGGGATGACGGTCTCATTCGGATACACGTAACCCGCATAAGACGCGGTGTGAAATAGCTCTTCCATCACACCACCTCCTTATCGATGCCGACGTAATAACAGTTTGGTAGGTTGCCCGTATTGGGTTTGAGCACCTGCACGCGGTTATTTGCAATAAATTGACTGATGTCGCTGTCCGGGTCGTTAAGATCCCCGAAAACGCGCGCATTGACCGGACACACTTCTACGCAAGCCGGCTTCAGTCCCTTGGTAATACGGTGGTAACACAGCGTACATTTCTCCGTCACGCGCTCCTCATAATTGAAAAACCGAGCGCCGTAAGGGCAAGCCTGCACGCAGTACTGGCAGCCGATACAATGATCATGGTCGATCAACACCACACCGTCTAGCGTCCTGAAGGTAGCGCCTGTTGGACAGACCTGCACGCAAGACGGATTTTCACAATGGTTACAAATCTTGGGCACGAAGAACGCTTTTTTGACCTTGCTGTCTTTGTAGCGATTATCGAAGCGATAGCTTTTCTGCGAACCTGAGGCGGCAATGTTTTGCGGATCGCTTTGACTGTCGACGCGCGCGTGCTTGTCGCCTTCAAGGTAGACGTAGCGCTCTACCCAGGTGCGAAAGTGATGCGCCGTGGGGTGAACGCCGTTTTCAATCTTACAGGCCTCCACGCAACGCAGGCAGCCGATGCAGCGCGTCGCATCCACGCCATATCCCCAGCGGTGTTTGGTCCAGTCGTAGTCCGGCGTAGGGAATGACTTGACGGCTGCCATTGTCGTCCTGCCGATGATGGTATTTGCGCCAACTAAGGCTGCGGCAGAGAGAGCGGCCTTTGCCAGCGTACGCAGACATGCACGCCGCGCGGCCTCGAACTTTTTCATTTTTTGCATCACTGCCTGGATCCTCCGGTCGATGTCTCTAGCATGTTCACCGTGAGCTAAGGCAAAAGGCGCAGCCACTTGCTCCGTGCTTGACTCACTGAGTGATCTTCCCTTTCAGCGACGCGTAGTACGCCGCCAAGTCGACGATATCCTGTTCGCTTAGCGGTTTTGCGATCGTCACCATCATCGGGTTCGGGCGCGCGCCGGACTGATAATCGCGCAGCTGCTTAGCAAGATAGTCAGCGTCTTTACCCGCTAACGCTGGAAAGGCGCCAACGCCAAGGCCATCGGCGCCGTGACATCCCACACACTTCGCTACCAATCCCTCGATGCCGGTCGGCGCTGCGCTGGGCTCAGCCGGCGCTGCGGCGGCCTTGGCCGGCGCTGGGCCGCCAATTCTGGGCGAATGAGGGTTGTGGCAAACAACACATTGCTGAGCCCCCGCGTGTTGGCTCACCTCGATCTGTGGTTGCGCGGCCGGCCTCCCCGGCGTGGCTTCGTGGCAAAGCGCACACAGCCTGACTGTGTCGGTGGGGATCGCCAGCTTGCCGGTGCGCGGGTGCTCTGCTGCGGCCCCGTGGCACACCTCACACTTCACCACCTTGTGAGCGCCTGCTGACCATTCGCTATGCCGCTCAGCATGGCACGTCTGACAGTAGCCCGGCCCTCGGAATCGCGGCTGTGGCGTTGCCATCTCGGCCACCGAGTTAGCGCGATAGTGCCCGTATTCGTAAAAGGAAGCGGGTGTGAAATAGAACTTTGCCGCAATAGCGGACGCAGCGAAAACGATTAGCAGCAGGATAAGCCGGACACCGTGTTTTGGCATGGCAATCTCCAGAAGCTCGCTCTGTCAGCGGAGGACAGCATTCTCGTGTCGCTTACTGTAGAAGGCACCATCCAAAAGCCGCGTCGATCCCAGGGCGGGGCTTAGCCAACCGCGTGTAGCGCTATCTCTTGCCTTCGCCACATTCCAGGGCTATCGACAACTTTGGTTCGGGCGGTGCCAAGATGCGCGCGTATCTCGCGCTGCTAAGTGTCGGAAACCGGTCCCTATTTGACCTACGTCAAGGATGCGCCGACCTTTCTTTTGACAGTATCCCGTTTGAGGCATTTGTCCATGGAATAAGGGCCATTTCCTTGATCTAGGTCAATAATGCCGCGACTGCTTGCCAGCCGTGTCCAATTGAAGAAAGGGGTCCACCGAATGCGCCAACGCAAATGCGAAAACGAACATTACAAGCTGATCTCAAAGGTGCTGATTTAGCCTGACATGAGCCGGCTGGTCGCCTCCAACAGCCAGAAGTGGATGACCCGGCAGGTTGGGATAGTTCTTTTTTTCTTGGTACTGAATTGGGTCAATGCCGTGGCGGATGTCTCCGCTGAGCGGCAACTGCAATTATTGTATCTGCTAAAGCACGACTGCGGGTCTTGCCATGGGATGACCCTCAAGGGCGGGCTGGGGCCGCCGTTATTGCCGGACGCCATCGCGGACAAATCCCATGAGCTGTTGGTAAACACCATCCTCGACGGCCGCGCTGGCACACCCATGGGCCCGTGGGGCCGGTTCATTTCGGAGCAAGAAGCAAGATGGCTCGTCGAGCGACTTCGACGAGGAGAGATCGATGCGCGTTGAACGTTGGACATCGCGGCGCAGGCGACGTTTGAGCCTCATCATCGCGGGCGTGCTGCTCGTTGCTTCTTGCGCGACGACACGAGGTACCGGAGATCTCGGGGTCGTCGTCGAGCGGGCTGCGGGCAGCTTGCTGATTGTTGAGACCAGCGGTCACAAGCGACTCGCGCAGATCAATGGCATAGGTGATCTGTCCCATGCCTCAGTCGTGTACTCACGCGACGAGCGCTATGCCTACGTATTCGGCCGTGACGGCGGACTCACTAAAGTGGATGTGCTGCGTCACCAAGTCGTCAGGCGCGTACTCCAGGCTGGTAACAGCGTAGGCGGAGCGATCTCGCAGGACGGCCGCCTGGTCGCAGTGTCGAATTACAAGCCCGGCGGTGTCAAGGTCTTTGACGCACACACCCTCGACCTCGTCGCCGATATCCCTGCCGTCTACAAGGATGATGGTACGCGTTCTAAAGTCGTAGGGCTGGTCGATGCACCTGGCCACCGGTTTGCGTTCGCGCTGTACGATGCAGGCGAGATCTGGGTGGCCGATATGACACAACCGCAAAATCCGGTGCTGCATAAATTCAAAAACGTCGGTCGCCAACCTTATGATGCCCTGATAACGCCCGACGGACGCTACTATATCGCCGGACTCTTCGGTGAGGACGGCCTCGCGTTGCTCGATTTGTGGGATCTTGATGCTGGCATCCGACGCGTCCTGCCTGATTACGGCCGCGGCACACGCAAGATGCCCGTGTACAAGATGCCACACCTCGAGGGCTGGGCGGTGGCTGGCGATCAAGTGTTCATCCCCGCAGTCGGCCGATCCGAGGTGCTCGTGGTCAGCCAACTTAACTGGCAGGAAGTCGGGCGTGTCGCCGTCCATGGGCAGCCCGTGTTTGTCATGGCACGCCCCGATGGCCGCCAGGTGTGGGTCAATTTCGCCTACCCCAGCAATGATACTGTACAGGTGATTGACGTGGCGACACGCAAGATCATAAAGACGATCACCCCCGGCAAGACGGTATTGCATATGGAGTTCACGCCCCGCGGCGAACAGGTATGGGTGTCGGTACGTGATGCCGACCGCGTCAACGTTTACGATACGCATACCTTCGACATGGTGGCTTCGCTGCCGGCATCCAAACCAAGCGGCATTTTCTTTACCGCGAGGGCGCACAAGATTGGTTTATGAAATGTGAGGCGTGAGGTGAGGAAGCTGGAAAAACGGTTGCTGAATGACTTCCAGCGGGTATTTCCGTTGTGTGCACGTCCTTTCGCCGAGATAGCCCGCCAGCTCGGTATCTCCGAGGCAGAGACAATCGATTCGCTAAGATCGCTGAGTGAGGCGGGTGCGGTGAGTCGCGTAGGCGCCGTATTCCGTCCCCACCGTATTGGCACAAGCACCTTGGCAGCGATGGCCGTACCCGCATCCAGGCTTGAGGAAGTCGCGACAATGGTCAGCGACTATCCCGAAGTTAACCATAACTATGAACGCGAGCACCGCTACAACCTCTGGTTCGTGGCCGTAGCCCCCCATGAAGCCGCCCTTGCGCGCGTGCTGTCCGATATCGAGCGGCGAAGTGGCTTACCGGTGCTGCGCCTACCGATGCTCGAGGACTATCACATCGACCTTGGCTTCGACTTGCAATGGGAAGCCGCGGAACGGAGTGAAGCGGTATGAGCAGCGTGCCCAAGGCACAGTTGATCGCGGCCCTGCAGCATGGGCTACCGTTGGTGCCAAGGCCCTACAAGGCCTTGGGCGCCCGCATCGGCCTGTCAGAGACCGAGGTCATCGCGCTCGTTCAGGCGTTGCAGGAGGAAGGTATCATCAAGCGCTTCGGTATCATCGTACGCCACCATGAGCTGGGTTACCTGGCCAACGCAATGGTGGTGTGGGATGCCCCCGACGATCAGGTGGCGGAGCTCGGCGAACGTATTGCGCGGCTCGACTACGTGACCCTCTGCTACCGGCGTGCGCGGTGTCTGCCGCACTGGCCCTATAACCTTTACTGCATGATCCATGGCCGTGATCGTGCCGTCGTACTCAAGAAAATCTCTCAGCTCATCGAGGTCTGTGGGGTGCAAGACTTGCCACACGAGGTACTGTTTAGTGGCCGGCGCTTCAAGCAATGCGGTGCCCGTTACGGCGGCGAAGCCGAAGCATCAGACGTACGGCGGGTCGTAGGCGCCTAGGTCATGGACGCGCAGGATCGAGGCATCATCAACGGTTTGCAAGGCGGCTTCCCGATAAGCGAGTGTCCGTTTGCCGACGCGGCGGCCACATTGGGCCTGTCCGAGGACGAGCTCATTGGACGCATCGGCCACTTGCTCGATGAGGGCCTGCTTACACGTTTCGGCCCCATGTATCATGCCGAGCGTCTCGGCGGCGCGCTAAGCCTGGCCGCCATGAGAGTACCGCCCGCCGACTTCGACCGCGTCGCGGGGCTGGTCAACGCCTTTGCCGAAGTCGCGCACAACTACGCACGTGAACACGAATTTAACATGTGGTTCGTGCTGGCAACGGAAGACCCGCAGCGAATCACCGAGGTCATTGCCGAAATTGAGCGCTGCACGGGCTATCCCGTGTACAACATGCCGAAACTCGACGAGTTTTTTGTCGGTTTGAGGTTTGAGGTGTGACGGTCACAGTACCTCAAGCCGAAGAAACCCTCCGGCACACGACCCACGACTCACGAGTCAGCGATGCGACCATTGATTCGATCGATCGTCGCATCATTGTTGCTACGCAAGCCGGTCTACCGCTCACGCGACACCCGTATCATCTGATCGCGGCAGAGCTAGGTCTCGAGCCGGAAGACGTCATGCGCCGGTTGCAGCGCATGCTGGCCGGTGGCGTGATCCGGCGCATCGGCGTGGTACCGAATCACTACGCACTCGGCTATCGGGCCAATGCCATGACGGTATGGGACGTGCCTGATGACAGGGCGCAACGACTGGGAAGGCGCATCGGCGAGCTCGAATTCGTCAGTCACTGCTATCGTCGGCCGCGCCACCTGCCGCATTGGCCATATAATCTCTTTGCGATGGTCCACGGCCGCAGCCGCGCGGAAGTCGAGTCCAAGGTGGCTCAGCTCGTCGAGTTGCTCGGGCCGCACAACCGCGGGCACGCGCTGCTCTACAGCACGCGCATCCTTAAAAAAACGGGTCTACGACTCCCACAAACTACTCAACGCGAAGGCGCAAAGACGCAAAGGTAATGAGACTCGAACCCGCACATATACAGTTCTCTCTGCGTCTTTCCATCCTTCGGCCCGCAAACGGCACTTCCTTGTGCCGCTCCTGCGTTAAGTTTTTGGTTTGAGGTAATTCATGTTTCGGATGTCACAATACATGAAGGAGCTGGTCAACCCGACGCCGGTCGGGCCCAAGCGTCATCCGCCTGGTCCGGTGGTGATCTGGAACCTCATACGTCGCTGCAACCTCACCTGCAAGCACTGCTACTCAATCTCGACCGACCGCGATTTCCCGGGCGAGCTTTCCACGACCGAGGTGCTCGCCGTAATGGATGACCTCAAGGCATTCGGGGTGCCAGTACTGATACTCTCCGGTGGTGAGCCACTGCTGCGCGCCGACATCTTCGAGATCTCGATCCACGCCAAGGCCATGGGATTCTACGTCGGCCTGTCGACCAATGGGACCTTGATCGACAACCACAACATTGAGCGCATTGCTGCCGTCGGCTATGACTACGTCGGCATCAGCATCGACGGCCTGCGCGAGACCCACGATCGCTTCCGCCGCTTGGCCGGTGCTTTCGACGCCTCGATGAACGGTATCCGCTTATGTCACCAACACGGGATCAAGGTAGGCATGCGCTTTACCATGACCCAGGACAATGCCCATGAACTCCCTCAGCTACTGACACTCATGGAGCGTCAGCACGTGGACAAGTTTTATCTCTCGCACTTAAACTACGCCGGACGCGGAAACATCAACCGCAAGCATGATGTGTTTCTGGAGACGACGCGCTGGGCCATGGATCTCTTGTTTGACACGTGTTGGCGCTATGTAAACGAGGGGAAGAACAAGGAATTCGTCACCGGTAACAACGACGCCGACGGCGTGTACCTGCTGCACTGGATCAAGCGACACTTCCCCGAGCGGGTCACACACATGCATGCCAAACTCGCACAATGGGGCGGCAATTCATCCGGCGTCAATGTTGCTAATATCGACAATCTCGGGAATGTGCACCCGGATACGTTCTGGTGGCATTACAATCTGGGCAACGTCCGTACCCGCCCCTTTTCCGAGATTTGGCGCGACACTTCCGACCCGCTGATGGCGGGCCTCAAGGCGCAGCCGCGGAATATCAAGGGCCGTTGCGGCGCCTGCGGCTATTTCGACATCTGCGGCGGCAACACCCGCGTGCGCGCGCATCAGCTCACCGGGGATCCGTGGGCCGAGGATCCCGCCTGCTACCTGAGCGACGAGGAGATCGGGGTACACGGGTCCGGTGAGCGCTTGAAGCTTACGCCCTATTCGCGTCACTCGCGTACGGCAAACGCGTAAGCGCTCTGCCCGAAAAAATCGCGCAAGGCCAAACTCACGATTCACACCAGAGATCACAGAGACCACAAAGAAATGCTCTTACCTTTATGTATGCTCGCAAGCTCGTAGTTATTCAGCCCAAAACCAAGGTGTTCATGTCGTTTAATATTAATCTCTGTGTTCTCTGTGATGCGCAAGAATTAGAAAGCCCATGCAAAGATTCTTGTTGATCTTTGTGTGCGCGCTCTCTGTCGTGATCAGTTACGCTGTCGAGGCGGACGTAACGCCCAAGCTCTACCAGCAACATTGTGCGTCGTGTCATGGTAGCGATCGCCTCGGCGCCATGGGTCCGGCCCTGCTGCCAGAAAATCTGGCGCGCCTGCGCAAAACCAATGCGCATGCCATCATTGCCAACGGCAGCCCCGCCACGCAGATGCCGGCGTTTACGCAAACTCTCACCAAAGATCAGATCGCAACACTGGTTGAGTATATTTACACGCCGCTCGGCTATACGCCGACTTGGGACTTGCCGGCGATCCGTGCGTCCCAGATCATTCACCACAAGCCGGGCACACTGGCAGCAAAACCCGCCTACAAGGCGGACCCGCTTAACCTGTTTGTCGTGGTCGAGGTCGGCGATCACCATGCAACCGTCCTAAACGGGGATACGTTTGAGCCGATCCACCGTTTTCAGACCCGTTTCGCTCTGCACGGCGGTCCGAAGTATTCGCCGGAGGGCCGCTTTGTCTACTTCGCCTCGCGCGACGGCTGGATCAGTAAGTTCGATCTATACAACCTGAAGCTTGTGGCGGAGATCCGTGCGGGCATCAACACGCGCAATGCCGCCGTGTCCGGCGATGGACGCTATGTGATCGTGGGCAATTACCTGCCGCACTCGCTGGTGATCCTAGACGCACGCGACCTTTCCCCCATCAAGCTGATTGCCGTGGAGGGCGACTCGGGGAAGAGCTCACGGGTTAGCGCCGTCTATGACGCCGCCCCGCGCAACAGCTTTATCGCCGCGTTGAAGGACATTCCCGAGGTTTGGGAAATCAACTACCAAGACGAGCCACCGGTGGGGTTCTCGGGTTGGGTGCACGACTATCGGCAGGATTCGGGCGACGCGATGAAGCCCGGGGCCTTTCCCATCAGGCGGATACGCTTGGACGACTATCTTGACGACTTTTTCTTCGACCAACAGTACGAGCATCTGATCGGCGCGGCCCGCAATGCCAAAAACGGCCAAGTCGTGAACCTGATCGTGGGTCGGAAGATTGCCGAGATCGATTTACCGGGCTTGCCGCACCTCGGTTCCGGGATTACGTGGACGTACCAGGGCCGGCCCATATTGGCGACACCCAATCTCAAGGATGGCGTCGTGAGCGTGATCGACATGACCTCGTGGAAGACGATCGAGCGTATCGACACCTTGGGACCCGGGTTTTTCATGCGCAGCCACGAAAATTCGCCCTACGCATGGGTTGATGTATTTTTTGGAGCGAACAAGGATGCCGTACACGTGATCGACAAGAGCACCCTGAAGATCGTCAAAACGCTGCGCCCTGCGCCGGGTAAGACGGCTGCACACGTAGAGTTCACCCGCGACGGGCGCTATGCCTTATTAAGTATCTGGGACATGGACGGCGCGGTAGTGGTCTATGACGGCACGACACTGAAGGAGATCACGCGCATCCCCATGAAAAAACCCTCGGGCAAGTACAACGTTTACAATAAAATCACCCGTTCTGCCGGTACCAGCCACTAACAACGACCATTCCCGGGGTCATGCTGCACGTTTCTTTCGCGGGCGCTTCGACGGCGGAACCCCTGAGCCGTTGTTTGCCGCGGCAGCGTCACGGTCCAAAAAAGGTATAACCCTCGATCCTTTTAGGGTACGCGCATCCAGCATGCCTGACGCGATAAACTCGGCGGGTCGTGGCAGCCGCCTCAAGGTTTTCCTGATGCCATACCAGGATCCCACCAATAACAGGCCCGACACTCCGGATAGCAAGGTCTGCCAGGGACTCAATGACCCGATTCCGTCCTTCACGCTGAACTCGCCAACTAGACCCAAACCTAAGGCCGCGCAAAACATAGACCCCAGCATCACTGCCTGAGAGGCTACCGGCCCGGTCAACCACTTTGGCCCCTGCGGGAAACGAGACGCAATAAGTGCCCCGCCGAATAGCCATACGGCCACCGTGAGAAACAAAAATCCAATTGTTACGTTCATGTCTATCTCACAAAACTGTGCGTGCGATCTCTAACTTAGGTTACGAGACCAGCGCGCAGGATTGCCTTTTTTCTCCAGTCGACTTTAGCTTGGTACATTTGAGCCACGCCCGTCCGGCCGACCAGATTGCGGCGGCGTTTGCTGCGATTGTTGGCTGAGGGCTCGACCGATCACGGCGAACACGACAGTCAAAACGATCAGGCTCGTGCTGATCAACACGACCTCGCCAGAGCTCAGAGGCTCGCGCCCGTAACTCAACGCAAACTGAACCACGAGTCCTAAGCCCATGACCGCCAAGGCAATCGTCGTAATAGTGATCAGCGACGCCGCAAACCCCTCGGTTAGCCACAGAGGAGTCTTGGGCCTACGAGCGAAGATCAGGGCCAGTCCCAAAACTATGACTGCCGTCGTAAATAACAAGAGGCCTACAACCGCGGACATCGCCTTCTACTCACAAGTCGCAAATTTCTGTGCCAGACAAGAAAGGGGCGGGCACACCTTTCGATACGCCCGCCCCTGATCACATCGTCTTACTGCAGGCGGGTGGCGTTGACGCCAACCCTCCTGTGATCCGAGACTTATTACCTCGCCGACGGCTTGGGCGTTCCTGTGCCCGGCGCCTTCGGACGCTCGGGCGCCGTATGGCGCTTTTCGGCCTCAGCCATGTATGGCCGGCGTTTCTGCTGTTTCTGCTTCTCCTTGGTCTTCATCTAAATCTCCTGTTGAGACACCTAACTGAGTCTAGGTCGAGGCGCGCCT
The DNA here is from genome assembly GCA_964347935.1 of uncultured Nitrospiraceae bacterium. GTDB lineage: Bacteria > Pseudomonadota > Gammaproteobacteria > Acidiferrobacterales > SPGG2 > SZUA-472. Next base: position 21,185 of record CAYGAS010000322.1, read on the forward strand.
TGAGGGCGCCCCTCCCCCGATATATCGCCTGATATATCGCGTTACTTAGCCTTCATCCTTAGAGACTTCGGTGGCGACCTTTTGGCCGTCCTTCATCTCATAAGAGACAGTCACCTGGTCACCGGCCTTAATGTCTGCCATATCGGCGCCTTCAGCCAGCGTAAACTTGGTGCCATCTTTGAGCGTAAACCAGGAATTGTCTGGGCTGATCTGCTCGATGACGCCCTTGGCATCCTCGGCATTCGCCAAGCCCAGGGTCAACGCGAACGCAAGCGCGCACAGGCTTGCAAGAATCTTTTTCATCAAAGTGCCTCCAATTTGGGTTAGGTTTCCGACGTTCGTGCGAACGCCTGTCCGCCTAAGAGCAACCGCCATGCCAACAGGGTGCCTACCGTTTCCATCGAGAATTCCCGCTAAATAGGAGACTAGGGGGTCGCATCGCGCCCACCGACTGTGGCGGTTGTTCGCAAGCGTGTGGCGTAATGCCACAACCGTGCTACGCGTTCGGCTTGCGAGCCGCCGCCCGGCACGGGGCGCGATGAGGCCCCGGGGGCCGTAAACCCCGTTTTCGCGGCGTCGGCCTACCCCTAGCATAAGGTAAGCCCAGGCTGTAGAATCCGGCTCCCGCACAGGCACGCAAAGTTGAACGACGCGAGTCCAGGCGCCCGGCGATCTTTCTTCAGCGCCAATCTCTACCAGCCCGAAGCCGGCCGGCACAGAGCTTTGCTCTCTCCGTTTGGCCGTGGAGTCAGACAAAAACTCGTTCTCGTAAGCCTACTCATCGTCGTTGTCGTTTCCTTCGGTTCCTCGATTCTGTATCACGTTGTCTCGTCGACCTGGATCGACGATGACCTGAAACGACAGGCAGTAACCTTTGCTCAGCAGATCTCGGTCGCCCTGGACAACCACGAGGAGTTCGACGGCGGCCCGCGACTGCAGGCCGATATCGAACAGATCTTGGCGGCGCGACCCAATGTGCGGCAGATCGACATACTCAGGTTCACACCAACAGGATCAGCCGTCATTGCATCCACCAACGCAAAAAGACGGCTACCCTTCGATCGTCAGGACGGAGAACGAGTGCGACGCGGTGGCATGGTGTCAAAGTTAACTAACATCGGTAACACCCGTGCCTGGGATATCCTGGTCCCGCTAGACCTGGATGAAACCTCGATCGGGGCCGTGAGCACGCGTTTCTCGATCGAGCATGCTGATCGCCTGCGGTTCAGAATCGCGCTATGGGGTTTGGTCTTTACCGGTGTCGCCGTCCTGTTGATGGGTTATTTGATGGCCGCTGCCGTCAGCTACACGGTCAACGATCCAATCGCGAGATTTATGGAGGCCATTCGCAAGATCCGCGACGGTGTCGAGGACGCGCGCGTCGATATCCATAGCAAGGACGAGTTCGCCGTGCTGGCAGGACATTTCAACGCGATGATGGAAAGGATCAACAGTTTCAACGATGAGCTCGACGATAAAATCCGCATAGCCACCCGCGAACTCGACGAGAAATATCAGGAGGTTCAGCGATTAAACGCGATGCTTTACACAACCCAACACAGGCTGAGCCAGGCAGAACGCTTAGCGCTGACCGGCCAAGTCGTCGCACAGGTCGCGCACGAGGTCGGTACACCACTGCATTCGCTCGCCGGTCACCTGGAGCTGTTGCGCGGTGAGCTGCCCCCGCCAATCGCCCAGCAGGCAGCCAGGCGTTTGGAGATCATCGAAACTCAGATCGCGCGGGTCTCGGGTGTGATCCGGCAACTGCTCGACCTCGTGCGCCGCGAGCGACCCGTTTTTGGCCCCGTGGAGGTGGAACCGCTTTTACAAGCGTCGGCAGAACTGATATCGCCTGGACTGGACACGGCCGGGATTAAGCTGCATCTGGACATCGAGCCGGGGCTGCCGGCGATCAGGGGCAACCGCGATCAGCTGATGCAGGTCATGCTCAACCTCCTGACCAATGCGACACAGGCCACGACGAGCGGGGACACCATCGAGGTCGCGGCACGGCGTCGCGCGGAGTATATTGACATCAGCGTGCGCGACTGCGGCACAGGCATTCCGCCGGAACTACAGGCCGAGATTTTTGAACCGTTTGTTAGCTCGAAGCCGCTGGGTCGAGGCACCGGTTTGGGTTTATATATTGCAAATCAGATCATACGCGACCACGACGGGCACATCGAGGTACAAAGCCAGTCAGGCCAAGGCAGTACCTTCACGATCGTGCTACCCGTAGCAGCGCAATAACGGGCGATGGACGCTGCTGCGAACATCCTTGTAGCCGATGACGATCCAGTGGCGCGTGACTTGCTGGTCGAGGTCTTACAACGCGAAGGTTACCGAACCGTTGCGGCAAACGGCGGCGCCGAGTCAATAGCGCTTGCACGTTCCACACCGCTCCAGCTTGCCCTGATCGACCTGCGCATGCCAGACGTCGACGGGTTGCAGGTACTGAAAGAGCTGAAAAGCATTCAACCGGGTCTGCCCATTATTATCGTCACCGCCTTTGCGGACATGGAAACAGCGGTATCCGCGATTCGCGCGGGTGCGTACGACTATCTTTCCAAGCCCTTTAGCATGGACGAGATACGTGAGACAGTGCGGCGCACGCTAAAGGCCAGCCAGGCGCACCGCGCAGGCAAGGCGCCGGTGCCGAGAGCCGGCGGCGGCTCGGAAATCCTGGTCGGCCGCTCCGCGGCCATCGTGACGGTTTACAAGCTCGTGGCGCGCGTGGCCAGCAATGACGCCACTGTACTGATCACGGGCGAAACAGGTACCGGAAAAGAGCAGGTGGCACGGGCCATTCATCAAGCAAGCCCACACGCGACGGCGCCTTTCGTCGCCGTCGATTGTACCGCTCTGCCAGAAACACTATTCGAGTCAGAGCTCTTTGGCCATGAGCGCGGCGCGTTCACAGGCGCCCATGCCCAGCGCCAAGGCATGCTCGAGATGGCCGGCGGCGGAACCTGCTTTCTTGACGAAATTGGCGAGCTCTCGCCAGCGCTGCAGGCGAAGTTGCTTAGAACACTGCAGGAAAAAACAATCCGACGTGTCGGTGGCAACCAAACGTTCCCGCTGCGCGCTCGCATCATTGTAGCAACCAATCGAGACCTGCCCCGGCTCGTGCGCCAAGGCGCATTTCGCGAAGACCTTCTGTACCGACTAGACGTCGTGCGCATCAATATTCCCCCGCTGCGCGAGCGGCGCGAGGACATTCCTTTGTTGATTAGACACTTTCTTGGAAAGTATGCGCCCGAAGCAGCGGCGCCCGCGCCTGAGATCTCTTCGGAAGCGATGGCATCGCTGAAGAGGTACCATTGGCCGGGCAATGTGCGCCAGCTGGAAAACGTCATTCAGCGGGTGATGGCCGTTAGCGCTTCGCCGGTGATCCTGCCCGAAGACTTGCCTATTGACGTCACAACAGCTAACGCTGCAGCCGGACAAGACACCGAGGCGCCCGTGCGCCTGCGCGACCTAAAAAAGCATCATGTGCTCGAAACGCTGGAAAAAACCGGCGGCAACAAGCTGCGGGCGGCGCAGATACTTGGCATCGACCGACGAACGCTCTATCGTATTCTTGAAAGGTCGGAGAGCGCTGAGGACAAATCATCGTGAAGGGCGTGATAGGGATCGTGTCGGCGGTCGCTGCGCTGGCCGCCTGCACGAGTGTGAGCGGACCTGATCAACGGGCGCGCGTCATTAGCTCAACTTTGACGTCGACGGTGCAGCTTTTTGATCTGCGAGAGGGCAATACGCAACGCGCCGGATCAGGCATCGTCCTCGGACGTGCGGCCGGTGGCAATGATACGTTGATTCTCACGACACGCCATTTTTTGGAGCCGCTTACCGAGCACACGATACTCGTAGTGGATCCGCTGCGGCGCAAGAAGGAGAAAGCGCGTATCGTCGCCGTCAGTGACAAAACTGATCTTGCCATCGTGGCCGTATCCGGCCTTACGTTGACGCCTGTATCATTTAAAGGCGAGGCACGTCTCGGCGATCCGGTATGGGTGGTGGCGTTTCCTTGGGGCCGTCGTCGGACCGTGGTGAGCGGAGTCGTCAGTCAGATCGCTTGGAGCGAGAAGGATCCCGACGCCGTCCCTATCGCAGGACCCGTCAAGCTCATTGACGCAGCCGTCAGCTACGGCACAAGCGGTGGCGGCGTGTACGATGCCAATGACGGCACGCTGCTAGGGATCGTTCGCAGTTACCGCTCTGCTGAACTAGCGCTTCCGGGAAGCGATGAGCCCGTGTTAAAAATCCCCGTGGCCGGCGAAACCACCGTGGTGCCCACACCCGATATTTATACCTTGCTCGAGGCGCAAGATCTCGGTCACCTGATTAGACAAGACCGAACACCCGGTCGCACGCGCGAGCAGTGATGCCGGCTAAGCAACACAGCGCCCTCAAGAGTACAGCCAGAAAAAAGCAGCCCGGGTCAGGAGATAGCCCGCGACCACCTCGGCCGCGAGCAGCCCTGTCCCCATAATCTTCGCTAATGACAGGTAGGTCGGTGATGGCGCATCTGTGGCAAAACGCGCCAACCAACCCATCAGCGAGCGCTGCATACCATAAAAAGCTATTCCAAGCGTGAAAGCCGATACGAATATTCCGACGATGACAAAACCGAGGGCCTTCAAGGTCAACAGCGACGTCATGCCGCCATACCGCCAGTGCAGAAACAGGGCAGAACCAATAAAAACGGTGACTGCAAAGGTGGCGGCAGATTGCCTCTGTGTCCGCCTGGAACTATCTACCTGGGCCATGACTTGCAAAGATCCTGTTTAGCGCCGCCGACAGCCGGTGCAAAATCAAAAATTCCCGCCGGTACGGGTTATTAATGCCCAGTGTAACCAAAAGCTTGAAGCGCACCTGCAACTATCCGGCATCGCGCCCCAGCCCGCTTTCAGCGGATGCGCCAACCCAGTATGGCGGTACAATGGGACCCACGTAAAGGACACTACTCGATTCCTCCGC
>CAYGAS010000323.1:0-1943 GCA_964347935.1 uncultured Nitrospiraceae bacterium
GGCATCGATAACCTCGCCTTTATCTCCTGGTTCATGTATGGCGGTGGCCAGGACCTTTACGATCAGCTCTGGAAAGAGATGGGCATGAACGTGAAGGGCTTCATGCTGCAGCCGGTGGGCCCCGAGGCGCTGGGCTGGTTCAAGGAGCCGATCAACAGCATGGCGGACTTCCGTAAGTACCGTTTTCGCGCACCGCCGGGCATTCCTGGTCAGACCTATAACGATATCGGCGTGGCGGCCGTCGCCATGGGCGGTGCCGAGATCCTTCCCGCGCTCGAGAAGGGCGTGATCGATGCGGCGGAGTGGTGCTGCCCGAAGCCTGATCTTGTGTACGGCTTCCAGCGCGTGCTCAAGCACTATTACCTGCAAGGATTGCACCAGGTGGTGGTAAACGCCGATGTCTACATCAACGGCGATGTGTGGAAGAAGTTAACGCCGCATCAGCAAAAATCTATTCAAGTGGCCGCCGATGCCTCGCTCATGCGTTCGCTGGGATACCGCATTTACGAAAACGGCAAGGCATTGCGTGAGCTCACCGAGAAACACGGTGTGATTTTGCATGACACGCCGGCGGACTATTTCAAAGAGTACATGAACGCAGCCAAAGCGACCTTGGAGAAGAATGCCGCCGGCAACGCTTTCTTCAAGAAAGTATGGGACTCGCAGCGGGAATTTGCCAATACTGCCGTTCCATTTTGGGCCGGCGCGCAGATGTCGAATGCCCAGCTTGGCATGGCTTACGCCAAACAGATTGAAAAGAAGTAACTGAACTACGTCTGCTGATATGACGAACAGAGGAACGGGCCGCTGAGCCCGTTCCTCGTTCGCGCCTTTCACATGCACGAGCGCGACATCGCCGACGAGATTCTCGCCGAGCGCAGGTCGGATGCGGTGAAGTTGCCCGACGACATGCCGCGTTGGATGGCGCGCACGATCACCTGGATAGACAAATTCAGTCTCTGGGTCGGCCGTACCGTCTGCTGGCTGACCGTGCCTCTTTTCGGTGCGATGGTATACGAAGTGATCGCACGCTATGTCTTCATCGCACCGACGATGTGGGCCTACGATATCAGCCGCATGCTCTACGGTGCGCTGTTCATGCTGGGGGCCGGGTATGCACTCTCCAAGGGCGTGCATATTCGCGCTGACTTTCTCTACCGCAACTGGTCGGAGAAAACCCAGGGCATTGTCGACGCCGCGCTCTATATCATCTTTTACTTCCCGGGCCTGATTATATTCCTGCTGATGGCGACAGATTTCGCCTATCTGGCCTGGTATAGAGGCGAGCGCGGCATGGATACCGCGTGGATGCCGCACATGGGGCCCATCAAGACGGTGCTTCCCGTCGGCATAGTGCTGCTGATCATCCAGGGGGTCTCCGAGCTTTTGAAGAGTTTGTACGCCGCGACGCGCGGACGGTGGCCGATGTCATGACGCCTGAGATCCTCGGTCTGCTGCTGATCGCCTGCATGTTGTTTGCCATTTTTGTTGGCTTTCCTATCTCTTTCACGTTGATCTTCCTGGGCTTCGTCTTCGGTTACATCGGTTTCGGCAAACTCGTCTTCTATCTGATGACTTTCCAGTTTTCCTCGGTGATGCTGGAACAAACCTTGGCGGCGGTGCCATTGTTTATTTTTATGGGCATTCTCATGGAGCAGGCGGGGCTTATGGAGCGCCTGTTCGAAGCCGTACAGTTGATGCTCTCGCGTGTGCGCGGTGCGCTTTTCATCGCCGTGCTTTTTGTATCCACGATCTTTGCCGCCGCCACGGGTATTGTCGGTGCCTCGGTCACCATTCTCGGCATCATGGCGGCAAAGACGATGAACCGCTCCAACTACGATGTGCGCCTGGCTTCGGGTACGATCACGGCCGGCGGCACGCTGGGGATTCTCATTCCGCCAAGCATCATGCTGGTGGTCATGTGGCCTGTCATCGAAGTGCCC
>CAYGAS010000324.1:0-4725 GCA_964347935.1 uncultured Nitrospiraceae bacterium
ACATCTGCGGTGGCGGTGAATTCGAGCTCGGGCCAAACGACCGCTTAAGCAGCACACGCAAGCTGCCACGCTGCAGGCAATGCCAGTCGCTTGAACGGCATCGCCAGCTGCTGCAGGTGTATTCCCAACTACCGGCTGACTATCTTGCCGCGCTCGCCGCGCTGCAGCTCAGTCCCGATATCGGGGTGGATCCATCCTGGTTCAGGAGCTACGAGGTATCGGTGTTTGAGGGTGAAAATTCGCTTCATCTCGAAGCGATCGATCGCGCCGATGCGAGCTACGATCTGGTCATCTGCAACCATGTGCTCGAACACGTCGCCGACGACCGTCAGGGTTTACGCGAGTTGATGCGTATCACTCGGCCGGGAGGTTTTGTGCAACTTACCGTACCCACGCCCTATACGCGTGCAACCACCGTCGACTGGGGCTATCCGAAACCGGAGTCCCACGGTCACTACCGCGGCTACGGCAAGGATTTCCTTTATCTGTTTCGCCAGGTCATCGCACACGCCACCGTCCTGCAGGTGGAGGCCGTGGATGACGTGACCGGCGCCGGGGGTTACGTCTATCTTTGGTCGGCGGACCCTTCGCGGATCCGCCAGCTTAGGCAATGGATTGCGAGCCCGGTCGAAGTCGCCTAGCCGGCGATGGTCGCGGCGACGCACGCAGGCGGCGTTTCCCGGTGCAATGACAGCGGTGAACGATACGAGGTTATCCGGGTTTAATCGAATCAGCCTACAAACAAGCCCATGTCAGCACTCGAGCCGGTGAGAGCCTATCTGCAGCGCGTTTCCGTCAAGTCGGACTACGCGCGTCTGCCGCCGCGCGTGCGCGACCGCATCCGCCGTCAACAGGAATCGAGCGAGATCGCTATCGGTTGGGTCCAGCTCGGCGTCGTATTGACCTTCGCCGCTCTCTACACGATCGCGCCCAAGACCTTTACGGAGGAGGCCGACTTCGCCCCAGTACCGTGGGCACTTTCCATTTATTTTGTGTTCACCGTGGTCCGGTTATGGCTCGCACACATCGGCCGACTACCGGACTGGATGCTCTACTTGTCGGTTGTGGTCGATATGCTTCTGCTGCTGGGACTCATCTGGAGCTTTCATCTGCAATACAAGCAACCGGCTTCGTTCTACCTGAAGGCTCCTACCCTGCTTTATGTGTTTATCTTCATCGCCCTGCGGTCCCTGCGATTTCAAGCGCGTTTCATGATGGTCGCCGGCGCGGCGGCAGCGATCGGCTGGCTGATGATGGTGTGGTACGTCATCAGCGCCGATCCAAACGACTCGATGATCACACGCAACTACGTCGAATATATGACCTCCAACAGCATCCTGCTCGGTGCCGAGTTCGACAAAATCATTTCCATCTTGCTGGTCACGGCCATCTTGGCCGTGGCGATCACCCGCGCCCGCCGCCTGCTGATCCAGTCGGTCGTCGACAGCAGCACCGCGCAGGATCTTTCGCGCTTTGTACCAAGCGAGGTCGTACGCCGGGTGCGTTCATCCGAGGAAGGTGTACAGGCCGGTCAGGGTGAGGTCGCGCTGGCGACGATCTTTTTTATCGACATCGAGGGGTTCACCACCATCTCTGAGAGCCTGGAGCCTACAGCGCTCATCAAAACGCTCAACGATTACTTCACGGCTGTCACCGAGCCGATCGAGCATTATGGCGGCACCATTACGCAGTTCCAAGGTGACGCCATCCTGGCGAGCTTCAATCTGCCGGACCCGCACCCACAGCACGCTGCCAACGCCATTCGCGCCGCGATCGATATTCAGGAGGTACTGAAGACGCGCACCTTCGGCGAAGGTATTACTTTGAAATCGCGCATCGGCATCAACTCAGGCGAAGTGGTCGGTGGTCTGGTCGGTACCGGCAAGCGCCTGGGTTACACGATTCACGGTGATGACGTCAATCTCGCCGCACGCCTTGAGCACCTGAACAAGGAGTACGGAACCCGGATCATTGTCGCCCAGACCACGTGCGAACTGGCCGGGTGGGATCGGTTTGCGTTTGAGCGTCTCGGTGAGGTGCAGCTACGGGGGCGCAGCCAGCCGACGACGATCTACACCATCCAGTTAGACTGACACTCAGCCATATCCGCGCAAGCGCAGCTCTTGAAGATGGCGGCCGATATTCTCTTTGGCCGTTTTTTCGTAGCGCTCGCGGAACAAGTCGGTGAAGAAGAACGCTGGTCGTGCCAGCAGTGAACGAAGGAAAGCAATCTGATTCGGGTAGAACTGCTGATCGGAGAGATGGGTATATTCCTGGCGCACCGCGTCACTGTGGCGCTGGAAGGTGTCCCACGGCAGGCCAAAGCTGGAGAGGTCGATATCGACCATGAACTGCTCATCGAGAGACCTCGGCTGTTCGGGATGCGTCGTTACCATGATCAGATCATAAACGCTCTGGCGAAAGGCCGTGGTTACATCCTGGTCTACTACTTGGGTGAAAAACTCGGCGCTCTTGCGTTCGTTGTCCGACGCGCGCGGGTCGTAGATTGCGTCGTGAAACCACAGTCCCATCTCGACCGCATCGGCATCGTCCATGAGCCCCGCCGCAAGATCCAACTGCCGCAAGCAATGACCAATGTGTTCAGGGGTGTGATAGTGCCGATGCGGCTCGGAGTAACGTCGCACCAGCTCCTGGTAGACCGGGAGGGCCTCGCTGTCGGCGCCTTCTACTAGGCATCTGGTCCACAGCGCTGCAAAACGTTCCTCGGTCATGTCCTGGTCAGCCGTGTCCATCGTCGAATAAAGCTCTCTCGACAGCACGTATTAAGTGGGTCACGCCGCTTTCGCTATCGAAGCCACTATGGCTAACCATGATGGAGCTCGCTTTGCAAGGCCTCGACCTGTTTATGTGAGCGTGTGAGCTTGTCGCTAAGCTGGCGCATGACTTCGAGCGCCACGCCTGGATTCTCCGTGACGAGCTTAATAAACATGTCGTCGCTTATGCGCAATGCTTCTAACCGCCCCTTGGCCCGAAGGGTTGCCGAGCGCGTCGCGTTGTTAAACAACGCCAGTTCACCGAAGAGCTGGTCTTTCCCGAGCTTGCCGACCACGACCGGGCCGCTTTGGGTATCAGCCATAATCTCGACCTCACCGTGCATAATGACGAAGGCAGAATCGGCCGGATCACCCTCGTGAAACAATACTTCGCCATCTTCGTAGATCATCAGTTGGCTGGTAAACGCCAACAGCTTGAGCTTGGAAGGCTCAAGCTTGGCGAACAACGGCACCTTAGCTAGGGTCTCGGCTTCTTTCAGCAGCGCCATAACACTCTCCCAACCACGTCTATCCCGTTGCCACCAACTGTTGCAATACGGTGCCGGGCTTGTTCAGCTCCGTAAACCGACCTTGCTCGACGACCTTTCCGCTCTCCAGCACAAGGGCGTGCTCGAACTTGCTGCCCAAGTCGGCCCGATGCAGCATCCATATCAGGCCGCGCCCTTCGAATTCCTCGAACAGGTTTCGCATTATCTTATCCTGGCTCGGCGGATCCAAGGTGGCGGTCGCCCAGTCAAGCACGATGAGGTCAGGTCGCTTCAATATTGCACGGGCAATGGCCAGTTTCTGGCGTTGCGCTCCACTCAGGCGGGTGCCGGCGATCCCTACTGAATAGTCTAGCCCCACTTCCATGACGGTGCGCCGCAGGTTCAGTTTTTCCACGACCTCGCCGATGAGCGCACCCACTGTGGCAGCAGCGCGCGCTTTTCCGTAGGCCAGGCGCCCAAAGAGAATATTGTCCTGTATGGAGATGGCCGAGTTGTAACGCTCGGGATCAAAAAACTCGACAACCCGTGCGCCTCCTTCGAGTCCCGCGGCAATCGCATGCCGTGCTTCCAGCAGGCGGGCCTGCATCGACTCATCCCAGAGTCCCAGACGATGCCTGGCAGGGATCAGCTTGAATGGCAACGACAGTAACATGTTCAGGTCTGCCGGGGACAGGTTTTCATAAAGCACACCCTCGGTGCGGGACAACATGTTCTGAAATACTGGCAAATCCTCGGCATTGATGAAGCTGTACTGCTCGAACAACTCACTGCCGGGAGCGACATCGGCAAATAGATCGATCATGATCTCAGCGATCTTGCGCCCCATACCGATAAAGTCTGACATCAGCCCGGTATCTTGCAGAACTTTTCGGACATAGCTATTCGCCGAGAGGTTGTCGACCTCGAATTCCTTATCGCACGGCGTTCCAAAAAGCAGGTTCTCGGCAATAGTCATGTTGGTGTTGAACCGGCCGCGATCGAAAAGCTCGACCAGGGGTGCGATCTCAGGATCGTCCAAGCGGTCGCGCAGGGTCCCGCGCGCCTCGAGCACAAGCGCTGCCAGGTCCGCCTGAGCCTTGGGATCCACCGTGCCTCGAAGCCCGAGCTGGTATACATCTTCATCCAGATCGGCCATCGCCAGCACGGCCATGATTCTGTGCGTGAGCGCCTCCGGTCCGGCGACCCCAGCGGCCTCGTAGTCCACCCAGTCCGCATAAATGTCGTGTGACGAATTTCCGGCGATTGCCGATTCCGCCAGCACCTGCTCACGCTGTGCCCGCATCTGCTCGTCGTAGGGCGCCGCACGCACGGGTCGATGCTGCAAGCTATAGAGCAAGTTGTCACGCACACTACCCGAACGCAGCCTTGGCTCCGGACCTACGTAGGCGATCCGTCTGCCGGTGATGCTTTCCGGTGCTTGCGTCACCTGCAAGTCTCCGATG
>CAYGAS010000325.1:0-8790 GCA_964347935.1 uncultured Nitrospiraceae bacterium
TATACGGTGGAGAAATACGAGCGTGCCGGCATGGCGGCGATGGTGATCGAGGACAAGAAGTTCCCGAAGGACACCAGCCTGCTCGCCGGTGGTCGCCAGGAATTGGCGTCGATGGACGAGTTCGCAGGCAAGATCGAGGCGGCCGTGGCCGCACGCACGGATGCCGATTTCATGATCATCGCGCGCGTAGAGGCGCTCATCGCCGGTCAAGGCCAAACGGAGGCGAAGCGCCGCGGCGAATGTTACGCCGATGCCGGTGCCGATGCAGTCCTGATCCACTCCAAATCCAAGACCCCGGACGAGATCGTCGAGTTCATCAACGCCTGGGAACACGCCACCCCGCTTGTGATCGTACCCACGGCCTATCCGCAGCTCACCGAAAGGGACATCACATCGTTGAGAAAGGTCAGGATGGTGATTTACGGCAATCACGGCATCCGCGCCGCCGTCACGGGGATGGAGCAGGTTTTCAAACAGATACGCAGCGACGGCGGCATTCAGAATGTCGACAAGACCATCGTGCCCGTCACACATATCTTCGATCTTCAAGACGTCCCGAAGATGAAAGAGAATGAAAAGAAGTTTCTCCGTTGACGGCGAAGTGCCTAAACCCATACGCATGAAGTCGCCGCTGTCAGTGAGAGGCGACTGCTGGAGCCCCGCCTGCGCACTGGAAATCGCCCAACGGGGCGTGACGGGTATTTCACGCCCGCACGCAGGGGCACGGATGGCGCGGCGCCGGTGCGTGGGTGGACAAAGGCGCAAGCCTGGAGCCGATCACTGACAGCGGCGAGAAGATGACAAACGAGTGACTGAAATGAACGACCCTAAAGGTATGCGCAAAGGGTTGACGAGTTACGGCGATGAGCGCTTCTCGTTGTTCTTGCGCAAGGCCTTCATCAAGGCCATGGGCTATTCCGATGAGGCATTGGAGCGACCGATAATCGGTATCACCAACACTTTTAGCGCCTACAATGCCTGCCATCGTACGGTGCCGGAGCTGATCGAGGCGATCAAGCGCGGAGTCATGCTCGCGGGCGGCCTGCCGGTCGAGTTCCCGACGATATCGCTGCACGAGGCTTTCGCCTATCCCAGCAGCATGTTCCTGCGCAACTTGATGGCGATGGATGCCGAAGAGATGATCCGCGCGCAGCCGATGGACGCAGTCGTGCTGATCGGCGGGTGCGACAAGACCGTGCCGGCCCTGTTGATGGGCGCAGCCAGCGCGAACGTGCCGGCGATGCTGGTGGTCACCGGGCCCATGCTGACGGGCAGCCACCGGGGTGAGCGCCTCGGCGCGTGCACCGATTGCCGGCGTTACTGGGGACAGCACCGCGCCGGGCAAATCGACGAGCAAGAGATCGAGGAGATCAGCGCCAAGCTCGTGCCAAGCGCCGGCACCTGCGGGATCATGGGAACCGCAAGCACCATGGCATTGATGGCGGAAGCGCTGGGGATGATGCTGGCCGGTGGTGCCGCCATCCCGGCGGTTCATGCTGACCGCCTGCGACATGCCGAAGCGGCGGGTGCACGGGCCGTGGGCCTGGCGGCTGAAGGACTGACGCCCGGCCAGATCATGACGCCGGATGCCTTTGCCAATGCCTTACGCGTCTTGCTTGCCATCGGTGGATCGACGAACGGTATCATTCACATCGCCGCGATGGCGGGACGCTTGGGCATCGAGGTCGATCTCGCCGCCCTCGATCGTATGGCACGCGAGACGCCGGTCATTGTCGATCTCAAACCGTCCGGCCGCTATTACATGGAAGACCTGCATCGCGCGGGCGGTCTTGCACCGGTGCTGCGCGAATTGCGCCCGCTGCTGAACCTCGATTGTCTGACGGTTAGCGGCCGCCGCCTCGGCGAGGATCTCGATACCCTGCCACCGTCGTGGGAGCAGGACGTCGTGCGGCCACTCGATCATCCGCTCTACGCGGAAGGCGGCCTGGCCGTGCTGCGCGGCAACTTGGGTCAGGCCGTGCTCAAGCAATCGGCCGCATCCGCTGAACTGTTACGCCACCAAGGTCGGGCGGTTGTATTCGAATCACTCGATGATCTGGCACAACGCATCGACAGCGACGCGCTTGACGTACGCGCCGACGATGTATTGGTGCTGCGCAATGCCGGGCCTAAGGGCGCACCCGGCATGCCCGAAAGCGGCTACATTCCGATACCCCGCAAGCTTGCGCGACAGGGCGTAACAGACATGGTGCGGATCTCCGATGCACGCATGAGTGGCACTGCCTTTGGCACCATCGTGCTGCACGTCTGCCCGGAAGCCGCTGTCGGCGGATCACTCGCTTTGGTGCAAAATGGCGACAGCATTCGACTCGACGCGGCTGCCCGCCAGCTCGAGTTGCTGATCGACGACAAAGAGCTGGCACGCCGGCGCGCCGCGTGGAGGGCGCCACCCGCTCATCCCGGCAGCGAGCGCGGCTATCTCAAGCTGTTCCTGGAACATGTGCTGCAGGCAGACCGGGGCTGCGATTTTGATTTCTTAGCCAGGACGCCAACGACTACGAAAACGCCATGATGGGTGACTAGAACTTATCCCATAGGGCCGCCCTACTCTTGGCGCTCTGGAATAAACGCAGAGCTCGCAGAAACGCTAAGCACACAGAGTCAATCAATAATGATTTTATTTCTTGCATTCTTCGCGTCCTCTGCGCCTTGGCGTTCTTGGCGTTGCTTCCAAGACCTAGTGGCTTGGTCGGCCGTCTTCGATATTGACACGGGTTGCAGTGATGGGTCTGCTGTGGCCAGTCGCTAATCAGGAATGACTAACTCACGGAGATAATCATGAACCACTTTGCTGTCGTCGTTACCGTCAAGCTCAAGCCCGGCATGGCCGATCAGTTTCGCCCGCACATTCTGAAGAATGCGGCGGCCTCGAAAGACAGCGAGCCGGATTGCCATCGTTTCGACGTCCTCGTCGTCGAAGAAGACGCTGATACTATTATTTTCTACGAGGAGTACACGGACGCGGCCGCTTTCGAGACGCACCACCAGACAGCCCATTACAAGGCATTCCGGCAGGCCACGGATGACATGGTGCTCGATAAGCAGATCGCCCGCTGCGGCGTGATCAGCTAAGCACAGCCTCGGTTCGAGCACGGCGCAGCCGTCAGTCGATTGCGCGCTCGCCTTAGGCCCACGGCTCGATCGCGTAGCGTCTAACGGCACCGGCGTCGAAATCGAACCCAAGGCCACTGGCCGTTGGCAAAAGCAGTTTGCCGTCCTTGCTCTCGAGTTGTCGGTCAATCAGACGCCGGAAGTTGAGCACCTGATCGTCGGGAAAGTACTCGACGAAGGTGGCGTTCGGCGTGCTCGCCACCAGGTGCACGTGCAGATCGTGAAACCAGTGCGGGCACAGCGTCACCCCAAAACTGGCCGCCGTGGACGCGATGCGGCGAAACTCGGTGACGCCACCGCAAACAGCGGCATCGGTCTGCAGGATCGCCGCCGCCTCCTTTTCCAGGAGCTCTTTGAAGCGCCAGCGCCCGGCCTCGATCTCGCCCGTGGCAACCGGCACGCGCGTGCGCTGAGCCAGACGCGCATGATTGTCGATATCGTCGGGACTGAACGGTTCCTCGATCCAGTAAGGATCGAATCTTTCGTAGACATCCAGGTAGCGTAACGCTGTGACCACATCGGACCAGGCATTGTTGGCATCGAGCATCAGCAACGGCTCGTCGCCAATCGCCAGGCGCACCGCCGCCATCCGTGCCTCTTCCTCCTTAAGCCCCAGACGACCGACCTTGATCTTGACCGCCTTGAAGCCCAGCTCGAGGTAACGCGCGCACTCCTCACCGAGCATCGCAGGCGTCTTGCCCTCGAGATAATAGCCGCCGCTGGCGTAGGCCGGCACCGAGTCTGTCGCACAGGCGCCTAGGTATTTGTACAGCGGCAACCCCACCGCGCGCGCATTGCGATCCCAAAGCGCGATATCGATGGCGCTGATTGCGCGCATGACTGCACCGGCACGGCCGTGCAGCAGGGCTTCCTGATACATGCGCTGCCAAAGCCCTTCCGAGCGATGTGAATCGTCACCCAGGATCACCGGCACCAGTAACTCGCGCACGGTTTGGGTGACCAAGGAACCCGCCGCACTGCCCGCGTAACAGAAACCGATACCCTTTTGACCGTCGTCAGTCTCGATCTCGACCAGCGCATAATCGCGCGCTAGCACCTGCCGCGTGGCGAATGTTGTTGCATGGTCGAGCGGCAGGCGTACCGTGCAGGAACGAACGGTCCGTATCTTGCTCATGGTTATGCTCCCTGTTCTTCGTCACGGCATATGATACTGACCTCGGGCCCAGGCCTGAATCGCAGCCTGCGGGGACACTGCACGGCGCCCGCGAGCAAGCGGCGCATGGTCTCTCGATACACTGGGCTGTCCTGCGCAATCGCTCCCATCGGAAGCGGGCGCTGAGTTTCTTGCCAAGCGCCCATAGATCCAATAGCATTCATCGGCGTTACCTGAGCGCTTCCGCCATTCACCTGCTGCGGCTGGGCCAGGCACTACAAACCATAACTGAGGAAGGAGGGATAATCATGAACGCTATCCGTCTGAGCTGCACTGCCCTGGTAGCAGCGATCATGGCGCTCGGTCTGACGGTGACGCCGGTCGACGCCAAGGAGAAGGTCAAGGTCGGATTCATCGGACCGCTGACCGGCGGCACGTCTTCCAATGGCCTGGGCGGCCGAAACTCCGCCGACCTGGCGGTACGCCTGCGCAATGCCGACCCCAAGGCCAAATACGAGTACGAGCTCACCGTGCTCGATGACGAGTGCAAGCCCGACAAGGGCGTACAGGCAGCTACCAAGCTCGGTGCCGACAAGAGCATCGTCGCCGCCGCCACCCACTATTGCTCGGCCGTGGCCATCGCCACCGTCGATGTCTACCACAAGTTCGGTCTACCGATAATTGTCTGGGGTGCCGTGCTGCCCGATATCACCTACGGGAACAACTACAAGGAAGTGCACCGTGTCAACGGCACCATGATCAACCAGAACGAAACGGCTGCCAAATTCATGGCCGGCCTCGGTTACAAGACCTGGGCGATCATTCACGACACCACCGATTACGGCAAAGGGCACAATAAGTACTTCAGCGAGTACCTGACCAAAAACGGCGGCAAGATCCTCGGCACTTTTGGTGTCACCGCTGATCAGCAGGACTTCACTGCCGAGCTCACCAAGATCAAGTCGCTGGATCCGGACGTCGTCTACTTTGGCGGTTTGACGCCGATCGGCGTACGTATTCGTGCGCAGATGGATAAGCTCGGCTTGAGATCACAGTTCGAGGGCACATCCGGCATCGTCTCGGAGGCCTTTATTGAAGGTACGGGCCCGCTTGCCGAAGGTGTAGTGGCCTTCCGTGAAGGCGCCTACCCGGAGAAGCTTCCTGGCGGCAAGTATTTTCTCGAGCAGTATGGCAAGCAGAATTATGCGGAGGGGCCAGAGGCCTATGGTGCCTTTGCGTTTGCCGCCATGAACCTGATACTCGATACCATCGAGAAGAACGGAGCCGATCGCAAGAAAGTTCGCAAGGCGCTTAATAAGGTCAAGGGCCGGGATTCGATCATCGGCGAGATCACCTTCGACGACCATGGCCAGAACAAGGTGGCCCTGATCAGCAAGTACGTCGTCCAGGACGGCAAGTGGACGCTTTGGGAGGAGAGCGATTACGCCGCCGGCAAGCGCAAGCTGATGCGCAGGTAACAGGTCCGGCTCCGTACACGACTCGACGGGCGGCCATGCCCACACATGGCCGCCTGCGCGTCGTCACCGCGCTCGCATCGCTGCACGAGAGGGCTGCCCGATGGATGTCTATCTGCTAGGCCAGTACATCATGAACGGATTGATGCTTGGCATGATGTACGCGCTTGTCGCGGTTGGCTTTACACTTTTCTTTGGCGTACTCGACGTTATTAACTTCTCGCATGGGGACGTTTTGACGGTCGGTGCATTTACCGGTCTGGCGACGTTTCTGGGGCTTGCGGGGCTCGGCATTACTTGGGCACCGATTATAGTAGTGACAGTCATGCTGGTAGCGATCATATGCATGGCTTTGCTGGGCGCAGTGATCGCCCGCTACCTGGTGCTGCCGCTAAAATCGGCGCCGCCGCTCAACACGCTACTCCTCACGCTAATGCTGGGCACGGTGCTGCACGAGGCGATTCGTCTGTTCTACCCCCAAGGCGCCAACCCCCAGCGGTTTCCGTCGCTGCTGCCGACCGACGCCTACACCTTCGGAAACTTTACGCTGCGGGTCGACAACACCTTGCTGCTGCTCGCCGGGTTGGCTGTCATCATCGGCGTGCATCTGCTCATCAACAAAACCAAGCTCGGGCTGGCGATCCGCGCCGTGGCGCAGGACGGCGAAACGGCCAAGATCATGGGGATCAATTTCACGCTTATCGTATTGATCACCTTTGCCATCGGCTCGGGGCTTGCTGCTTTTGCCGGCATCATGCACGGCCTCTACTACAGCGAGATTAACTTTGCCATGGGCCTGCTGCTAGGCGTTATCGGCTTCAGCTCTGCCATCGTCGGCGGCCTGGGTAATATCTACGGCGCCATCATCGGCGGCTTCTTGTTCGCCACGCTGCAGGTGATCGGGGCATTGGCGCTGCCGTTTGCCAGTGCCTATAAAGACGTGTTCGCCTTTGGCGTCGTTATTCTGATCATGGCCTGGCGGCCGACCGGTCTCATCAGCGAAAAGATCAGCGAACGAGTTTAGGCCAATGAATTTCGTCTCGCCTCGCCTACTTGCGCTGCTGCCCGGCATTGCCACCGCGGTTGTGGTCACCATTTACGTGATACTGCTGCTGCAGGTCGAATCTCAGGTCGGTATCGCGGTTCTGCTCGTGGTTGGCGTGGTGGTGGTTCTCGCAGCGACGCGCTTCGGCGTAACGAATCGCCTGGGACATAGTTTCGCGCAATTCGAAAATCCTTTAAGCCTTGTGATCGTGCTCGCAGTCTTGGTGATGGCTGGCTTCTTTCACGAAGAGCATTTTGTTCTTCTGCTGATAACCACGGTGATTATCTATGTGATTGCGGCGCTGGGTCTGAATATCCAGTTCGGCTACGTAGGCATGCTGAACTTCGCCGGCGCGGCGTTTTTCGGCATAGGTTGCTACACCGCCGCCGTGCTCACCAAAAATACGCCGGTGCCGCATCTGTTGATCTTGCCGATCGGCGGCTTCATGGCCGCGCTGATCGGCTCGCTGTTGATCCTGCCGGTTTTGCGCACCCGCGGCCACTATTCCGCGGTGATCACGATCGCCTTCGGACTGTTGTTTAAGATCTTCCTCGAGGTCAACGACGTCCTCGGAGGACCGCAGGGACTGCGGGTGGACGGCATGAACGTGCTTGGCTGGGAGTTCAACCATAACATCGAGATTGGCGAGGAGTTTGAGATCTCGTTTTATGCCAACTACATCGTCATTGCCTTACTACTGCTGGCATTCGTCTTCACGCTCGTCAGACATCTCGAGCGGTCTTGGATCGGTCTCAATCTAGACGCAATCCGCCTGGACGAGACAGCTGCTTCGTGCTTCGGGCTCAATCTTATCCGCTGGAAAATTACCGCCTTCACGCTCGGCAATTTTCTCGTCGGCATGGCCGGCGCTCTGTACGCGATGATGATCGGATTCATCGCCCCAACCAATTTCACTTTCGGTGATTCGTTGATCTTGGTTTCTATCGTGCTGCTCGGGGGCATGGGAAATCCTTGGGGGCTCGTCGTGGCGACGGCAATCCTCGTCATCGTGCCGGAAAAACTCCAAGCCATCCAGGAGTATCGGTTCCTGCTGTTCGGCGCAATGGTCATGCTGATGCTGCTTTTCCGCCCCGAGGGGCTGTTGCCACGACCGTTGCGGACGTATTTTCCCGGCTGGCAGTCACGATGAGCTCGGTACCCGATCTTCTGGTTTCCCGCGGGCTGAGCAAACGTTTTGGCGGCCTGGTCGCCGTGGATGCGCTATATCTCGAGGTTCGACGCAATGAAGTTTTAGGCTTGATCGGCCCGAACGGCTCGGGCAAAACGACGTTTTTCAACGTCGTGACGGGAATCTACCCCACTGACGGCGGCGAGATTCTGTTCGACGGGGAAGACATCACGAACCTGTCCTCGCAAGCGGTCTACCGGGCCGGAATTGCCCGCACCTTCCAGCGATCGCGATTGTCGCTGCCGCTTTCGATCTTCGACAACATTATGGTCGGCAATCACATGCGCCTGCAGCAGGGACTGTGGTTTAACCTGGCCCGCCGTCGCGCATTCAGACAGGAGTTCGAAGAAAACTTCGAGCGCGCACGCGGTCTCGTGAGGGTTTTCGATCCGCCCCTGGCGGACCGCATGTTTGAACCGGTCGGCGGCTTTCCGATGATCGATCGCCGACGCATCGAGATTTGTCGTGCCCTGATCAGCCAGCCGAAGTTGCTATTACTGGATGAACCCTCGGCGGGAATGACTCATGAGGAGACCACCCAACTGATGAACGACATTCTCGAGGTCAAGGAACGCTTCGAGGACCTGACGATCATTATCATCGAACATGAAATGGGCGTCATTGAACGTATCACCAACAGCTGTGTCGTTCTGAACTTCGGCCGTAAGATCTGTGAGGGCGCTTATCAGGAAGTCGCCGCCGACAAATTGGTACAAGAAGCCTACTTGGGAATCAAATGAACGCAACGACTCAAGAGGGATTGATCGTCGAGGGCGTGTATACAGCATACGACAAGGCCGATGTCCTGGAAAACGTATCGCTCAAGGTCGAAAGC
>CAYGAS010000326.1:0-8250 GCA_964347935.1 uncultured Nitrospiraceae bacterium
AGCTCGGTCGGCGCGATCCGCTCGGCCGCTGCACGGACACGCGCTCCGTCGATCTTCTCGACCTTTGTGCCATCATAGACGCGGCCCGGCACGACACCCAGTGGCTCGTATGCGGCCAGAACGGCTTTGTCGATCTCATTCTTCGGGTCGAAGGTCGTATGGTTGAACACGAACTGCATGACCTCAAGCAAGTTGTTGCCAAAGATGTCGGCGTCGGTCTTGCCGACCGGCGGAAACTGGACGTCGTCGATCGCCTTGGCCCGGCCGCCGCGGAATTCCGCGAGCGTGGCGAGCTTCACCGACTCCATCTGCTTCAAGATGCGCTTGAACCGTGCGCTGTCGTTGGCATGCGGCATGATGCGGAAGACCGCAGAAACGAAGTCCCCGGTCGCCTCGAAGCGCCGGTCCACGCCTTTGACCGGCTCCCCCTTGTACCGGGCGGTCCGCGCGCTGTAGATAATCATCTTCTCCGCCTTGCGGAAGTCCCCCTGCCCGGTCGACATCGGGATGTTCACGTAGTGGTCGTAGCCGGTAATCATCAACGACACGTACCTCGAATCAAAGGCCGGCATCTCAAGGACGACGGGGTCTTTTCGCAAGTCCACCAGACAGCTGATGTAGAGCGTGTCGTTGTTGGGTCGCGCGATTTCCCGCATCGTATGGTCCTTGAGCTGGGTATCAGCGGCACAGCTATTCCACCCGCCCTGCTTGAGCGCGAACTTGTTGTTCACGTTGTACAAGGCGACGTACTGGTAGGAGCGGCGCACGAGGTTGTCGATCTGGGCGTCGCTGAGTGTCACTGCGTTGGCCTGCACTAGGGCCGTGGGCGCAAGCCAGGCCAGCAATGCCGCGGCTGCGGCCAGACCAGAAAGGCTCTTTGCGTGATTGTTCATGTCGATTCCTCGTGCTGTCTAAACAACTGCGCCTAATTCACTGTTTTTCACCACTTCGCTTCGACGTCGGGGCGTGCGCGCTTGAGCTCAACGCACCTAAAGACGATAAAAAGAACGGCTCATAGCAGCCTGATTGGTAGCTTCGACATTTTCCTTCTACTTGCGTCAATGCAGGACGTTTGATGCCCGTTAGGTAGGATGTCAGGGGCCCGCTCGCGTGGCGCTGACCAGCAGGCACTCCAAGTCACCCATACGGCCCATGTTAACTCGCATCTCGCCGTTAAATTTGCGTTAAGGGGAGCTTGTCAAATCACGTTTAGCATCTTCTCTATCTGTGCAGGTGAGTCTTTGACTCAAATCAAACATCGCCCGATTGCCGATGCGCTCAGTATAAATCTCTTGCTGCTCATCCCTGCGGGACCCTGCCGGCATCGCTCCACTCCTTCTACGATCAAGTCTCGTGACCTTAATTTTTCCTACCGTTCAGGTGTGGTAATGCTCTGACCTAGATAAAATGTCGCTCAACGGTCGGCGGCGGTATACTCCACTGCCATGCGTAATAAATAACGATATCAGCGGGTTGCCGTGAAAAGTCGATTTCCCAGGGCTTGCGCCAGTCTCATCGTCGCATTCGTCTCGCTTCCGGTCTTCGCGCAGCAGGACAAGAATTTCTGGATGGAGAACGATCGTGCCAGCGTGAATATCGGCGGCTTCGCAGCCGACTTTGAAACGGAGCTGCGCTTATCCTCCCGAACACTCGGCATAGGCACGAAAATCAACCTCGAAGATGATCTCGGCATGGAGAGCGACCGCCTGCTCGCGCGGATCGACGGCTACTATCGCTTCTCGCGCCGGCACAGGGTCGACTACAGCCTGCTCGATGTCTCGCGCTCGGGCAGCATTCCGGTACGGCGCGACATCCAGGTCGGCGATTTGTTCATCCCGGCGGGCACGCCCGTAAAAAGTGAGTTCAAGATGGCGGTCCTCAAGGCCGTTTACACCTATTCCTTTTTCCAGACCCGCAAGGCGGACTTGGGCGCATCGGCGGGGGTGACGGGGCTCTATGTCGATGCCGATCTCGCCGCGGGCGTGATCGGCACCGAGGACGCGGAGGGCTTTGCGCCCTATCCCATTTTCGGTCTGCGCCTTAGCTACGCCTTCAGTCGCAAACTTTTCCTAAAGGCAAGCGTCGACTACTTCGAGATCGAGGAGGGCGACGTTGAGGCGCGCGTGCTTGATGGGCTCATCGCGCTTGAGCACAAGACCTGGAAAAACGTCGGCCTGGGGGGCGGCTATAACGCCGTCGACCTCGAGGGGGAAAACACGGAGGACAAAGACGAGGGGACGTTCGAGTACAAAGGGCTCTTGCTGTATGCAAAGATCTACTTTTGAGGCGCGCCCCACAGACAGTGCGACGGCTCTTTGCCTCGTGACACGGTGAGATTCGGGAAGTCCACGTTGAATAAGCTATGACGACTATGCGCCGACTGTGTTTCATAGGTCTCCACGAGAGGCCATGTCGACCTAGCGCGGGCGCCGCCATCTATCGCGCCCGCGCCTTCTTGACGCTCATCCTGCTGTCAGTCGCGGCCTCGCTCACGCTGAGCGGTTGCATCTCGAGCAAGATGTACCGACCCGTGAACGTCAAGCAGGAGCAAGGCTATACGCTTGCCATCGTCGAGTTCGACGATCAAGGCGAGCTTTGGGCGCCGCCGCAGGTCTCCCGCACGCTCGATGCCATCGAGCAGGCCAATGAAGCCGAGGCCGGCAGTGTCGTCATCGTCTTCGTCCACGGATGGAACAACAACGCCTCCGAGAAGCACGAACAGAAGGAGGGCTACAGCCTTTACGAATTCAAGCAATTTCTTAATTTGATCAGAGACAGCCTACGACAACGCTCGGGGTCGGCCAAGACGGCCGCGCTGGTCGGCGTCTTCGTGGCGTGGCGGGGCAAGTCGGCGTTAGGGCCACTGCATCCCTTCACCTTTTATGGGCGTCAACGGGCGGCCACGCGCATCGCAAGTGGGCCCACGGCCGTCGACGCCGTGACGCGGATCGTGCGCAAGGCCAAAGGAAACCCGAAATCAAAGGTGCTGCTCATCGGACATTCCTTTGGCGGGTGGATCATGGAGCGGAGCCTGTCGCAGCTCATCGTCAGAGGGGCCGCGGCAGCAGAGGAACAAACGCTCAATGTGCAGGTCGACCTTGCCCTGTTGTTGAACCCGGCCTCGCCCTCACTCGAAGCCAAGCAGGTCATCGAGGTGCTGGCGCGCGAGCGCTTCAAGGTATATCGGGTCGATGCCGACGGAAATCGTTTCGAGCGCCCGCTGTTGGTATCGTTAACCTCTAAAGCGGACTCTGCGACGCGCGTTTTATACCCCGTTGGTCGATCGCTTGGTGCGTTCACCAGCCGCTTTCGCGACTACGGTGTTGAGTTTTGCAGCCCGACGGCGAGTCAGCGCGGCTTCTATGTGTACACGCCCGGTCATCGTACGTCGCTGCACAGCCATATTGTGACGGCCGAGCCGCTCCCCGATGGGGCGCAACCGTCCGATCGATTACGCTACGCGGATGACCCGCGAAGCAAGAGCCCGGCCATCTCCTTCGATGGCCCGAAACATCGATTCACCCTGCGGCGCCTGCCGCTCGCACTCAATGACACACCTTACTGGATTGCCAGAGTCCCGGGCAGCCTGATATCGAGCCACTCGGACATTTTCAATGCCGGCACGCTGCGATTGCTCGCGGTACTGCTCCAACATACCGGTGCACTTCTTCCCGACTCCACCACGATTCTGACCCATGAAACGGGTCTGCGCGCCGTCGGCCTCGCCGTGCGGCCATCCGGCGAGCTGTTGTTCGTGGACCGCTCACGCCGCTTGTTTGCGCTGCCGAAGGGGTCGGACGGACCGATCTTTCTGGCTTGCCTGCCGCCGGGTTTCGACCCCAGTCATGTCATCGGCGGTTTCCGGCAACAGGATACGGCGATGATCATTCAGAACCGTGAGCTTGAGAAGGGCGAGAAGCAAGGCTACCGCACGGAGCTCGTTGCGCTCGGGACGGAGGCGTTTCGAGCCCGCAAAGTCAAGCCCGTGCGCTTTGCGGGCGAGCAACGCTTTATTGTCGCGACCGGTGACGGCGCGACACAAAAAGTGTATCTGGCGACGCAAAACGAGATTTACGTGGCGGACCATTCAAAGACGCCACCACAACCCGAACCTTTTCTGCGTATCGATACGCCGGGACAGCTCGACCGCTTGCTGATCGATCCCACGAGGCAGCGCTTGCTCGCCTTGGATGCGCGGGCCGGGCGACTTTACCTCGTCGATCTAACAGCCTCCCCCTTGCAGCCCCGACTGGCCGTCGAGGGCCTCGGCGGAACCTTTGATCTCGAAGTCCATGCCGACTCCGGGCGTATCTATGTCTCCGATCCCCAAGGCAAACAGATCTGGCAAATCACCTGCGAGCGCAGCCAGTGCAATAAACGCATCTTCGTCCGTTCCGACGCCTTCCAGAGGCCCACCGCGATGGCGGTCTCGCCCGACGGGACGCTTTGGGTGAGCGACATGGCGGCCGGCCGGCTCTTGGCATTCAGCCCCGATGGCCGCGTCCAACGGACCTTGTCGTCGCTCGTCGGTACGCGCTAGCTCGATTGCGGGAGCACGCTACATTGAAGCAGGTGCGCCGATGTCTGCGGGTATTGTTTTCTTATTGTTCCGGACGACTGGCTGGCATCTGCGTCGCGTCGGCAGGCTTGCCGATGTCTGTCAGAAGCTCGCCCACCAAGCCCAGATCGCGCTTCACGCCCTTTTTTCTCCTGGGAGGCGGCTCGCCTGCGAGCGCGGCCACACAGGGGTTCTTGTCACCGCGACCGAGCTCGGCGGTGAACAGCAGAAAATACGGTTGTAGGATCACCAAACCGAGCTTGCCGAAGGTCCTCGCCTTGCCGAGCGTGGTGCGCTTGGGATTGGCCAAGGTGCCATTGATGCGCACCGGGTTTTGAAAACTGAATATGCTGGCGTTCTTGCGTGCGGGTTCCAACAAGATATCCAGCGTTTCCGTACCGAGATCCACCGTGCCGCTGCCGGCGATGGTGATCTTAGGCGTATCCATCAGGATCGCATCACTGCGCGCCACGCCATCCGTCACATTGAACGGCCAGACCATGCAATTGAACTCGGTCGACTTCTTAATTCCCAACGCGCTTGTCGTGATTGACATCAGACCAGACGTGATACCTGCGCCCCACAGTCCCAAGTCGCTTTCGGCGATGTGGGCCGGCCCGCTGATGAACAGCGCGGCCCCGTTGGCCTCGGCCAGCATCGCCCGTAATGTATGGCCGCTACCGCGAAGCGTGATCTTGATATCCAGTATGCCTTCGACCTTGTCGGTGACATGGAGCGCCTTGAGCCAGTGACCATAATCGAGGTGGCGCACCGTGAGCTCAGCCCGCGAGCTTGGCACATCGGCGCTTGCGTCGAGCTCCAGTGTTCCCGATATTTCACCGCCCGCGATGGCGGCGTTAAAAGAACCCACGAGTCGCTCTTGCTCTGATCGCACGTTCAAGCGCACATTTCCGAAGTCGGTCCCGACCGCCTCGATCCGGCTAACCTCGACCTGTAGCTCGAGATCCATGCGGTGCAGCCTTTTGATCGGGATGTCTAACTTTGCCAAGACGAACTGCTCGTCTTGCGTCACCGGCTTCTTCGCTCCAGCCGGCTGACGCCACTCGACCCAATCGTCAAGATCGAGCTCATCCGCGCTCAGTCTGGCGACGATGCGTTTGCGCGAGTCGGCTGTCGCCAATTCAACCTCGCCGACGGCGTGATTGTCCTCGATGCGGACCTCCAGGTCGGAAAGCCTGTATGCCGATTTCGTTCTATCAAGCTTTGCACTGAGCTTGTACGGGCCGCGCGCGGGCAATTGCACCTGCAACAGGCTGTTGAGCGCGTCGATGCGCTCGCCATGCAATGTGAAGCGAAGATCCCAGCCCGGACTCCCTAGCGGCCACGTCATGGTTCCCTCACCGGCCAGCGACGCGCCCGTCGCCTGCGCCGAAAAGCTCA
The DNA here is from genome assembly GCA_964347935.1 of uncultured Nitrospiraceae bacterium. GTDB lineage: Bacteria > Pseudomonadota > Gammaproteobacteria > Acidiferrobacterales > SPGG2 > SZUA-472. The sequence continues at coordinate 5,960 of CAYGAS010000326.1, forward strand.
CCGGCCAATGCGTATCGCCCGCTAGAATATGGGCGAGGCGCATCCCGGTGAACGTTGCACGGAAAGGGGTATCGCGAAACGCACCCTGCGCGTTGAGCTCGATCGGCCCGCCTTCATCGATGCGTGCGTCAAGCCGAGAGAGCTCAATCCGGTGTGTTTCTTTCTGCGCGCCACGATACTCGATACGGCCACTTCCAGCCGTCACGCTGAGGGATGCTTGCGGCAGTAACGCCCTGATCGTCGGCCCGCTTCCGGCCATCTTGACTTTCACGTCCTCGGCCATGCCCTGCAGACTGTCGGTGCGCGTCAGTTCTTTCCAGATCTTCCCGACATCGACTGCGCTCGCCGACAACTCGGCCACCAGCGAGGGTGGGCCCGCCCGCACGTCGAGCGTGAACTGGCCCTCGATCTTCGTCGCGGGCAGCTGCATGCGCAGCGGCCTCACGGCGAGGCGCCCATTTCGAAGCCGACTCGTCGAGGTGTAATCGCTAACCTCGACCTGGCCTCTCGTCATGCGCTTTATGCGCACGCTGACATCGGCATCAACGGCCCGCAGCAGCGGTACCGCAACAGGTACGTCTAAAGGACGGGGCGCAACAGACGTGACCGCGTCGGCTTCTGCTTCGAGTACCTTGTCAAGGTCGAGCGCATCGGACGTGATCTGTATCCTTAGGTACGGCCGCCGCTCGCGCAACTCGAAAGCAAAGTCACCGCGCAGCTCGCCGGCCGATATCTTTATCTTTACGTCCGTTGCGCTGTAACCGCTTTCGCTGTCAACGACGTGCCCTGAAAGCGCATAGGCTCCGAGGCTGGGTAGCGGCGCGCCGATCAAACGCCTGAGCCGGTACAGGCGGGGTCCGCTCGCTTTCACCTGCAAGTTCATTCCTTTGCCCTCCAGCGGACGCGCAAACGTGCCCCTAACCTCTACCGTCGAGCCGAGGGTGTTGGCCGTGAGCTTCACCGGCCAAGCTTGAGTCGGCGCAAAAAGATCCGTAAACCTACCTCCTTCGAAAGCAAGCGTGAAAGGCGCGTCCCGATACGTGCCCTTGATTTGCAACGAGGCGGGGGCAGCGGCCGATGCCGACGCGCGCCCTTCGGCGATGCTAAGGCGCTCCGCCGCGTCGACGCTGTCAACAAAACCTTTTAGGGCGCCGATGGCGTAATCTCCGTCGCGGACCCGTACGCGACCCCCGAGCGAGTACCCGCCAAGAGACGGAAGGCTCACGCGCGCGAGTTTCTCAAGGTCTGTCACCCCTGGCCCAGCGATTTTGATCTGCAGATCGTAGGCCTGGGCAGTCAGCGGTTGGCTGAGGCTACCCTCGACGTGCAAATCCGTTTCGCCGAAGCGAGTAGTCAGCTCGACGGGCCATGGCCCCGCGGCTGAGATCAGCCCGGCGAGGGTGCCGCCGGTCAACGCGGTGGAGAAAGACAGGTCGTCGTATTGGCCCGTGGCCCGAAACGCAATCGGGCGATCGTAGCCGAAGGATGCCGTAGCCTCCGTCACCACGAGGTGGCCAGGTGCGCTCGGGCCGCCGAGACGAGCTTCTACTTCGCTAACGTTGTACGCGCCATCGGCGTCCTGCACGCGGCCGGAAAGCCGATAAGCACCAAGTGCAGGCAGTGTGACATGCAGCACCTTGGCAAGATCGGCCAACTGCTCGCCGCTCGCCATGATTCGAAGATCGAAATCCCTGCCTTCGAGGGGACGCGTCGCCGAGCCGTCGATTTCAAGGGTCGCATCGCCAACACGGACCTTGAGCGTAATCGGCCATTTCGTGCCCGCACGGATCAGCGCCTCCGGCGTGCCGCCGAGCACGGATACGCTGAATGCGGTGTCGCGGTAGGTCGCGGTCGCCAGCAGCTGTATCGGCTCACCCAGGTCGAATACAGCCGAGGCCGCTGATACGTTGAGGCGCTGCTCCTCGCCGCTAGGCCCTCGGTAAGCCAGCACGCATTGTTCGCAGGTGAGCGACTCTATTTCTGGCAGCCTGAGAACACCCGACTCGTCCCTGCCAAAGACCCAGTTTTTTTCCCCTGCCGGGCCACGCTCGAACAAGACGTCCGCACCGTGAAGCCCGAGCTGCAGGATTTCGACATGACCCCAAAGCAAAGGCGGTAGCGCCAGTTGCACCTGCAAACGTTCGACGCGCGCGAAATCCGGCCTGGATGCCCATGCGGGATTGGCAATAGCGACGTCATCCACCACGATGGTTGGCCACAGCGACACCTTCCACGACATGTCGCCGCCGAGCTTGACGGGCCGGCCTACGCGGGTGCTGAGCTCGGACTGT
>CAYGAS010000327.1:0-7374 GCA_964347935.1 uncultured Nitrospiraceae bacterium
TACGCGAGCACGGCATACGGCGGGGATTTCGCCTAACGACCTTCGATGGTCAGGAAAAGATCATGGCGCACGTGGATTTCGCAAAGACGTTCCGCGTCGGCCGCTACGGTGTCGATCTAGCCGCTATCGAGGCCGCGGCACGGGCTAGCCTGGTCCCGAGCGAAGCGATCGAAGTGTACCTGGTGGACGAGATCGGCAAGATGGAGTGCCTGTCGCCGACGTTCGTGGCTGCCATGCAGGCACTGTTAGACGGCGACACGGCCGTGGTGGCTACGGTGGCAGAGAAGGGTGTTGGTTTCATTGCCGAGGTCAAAAAGCGCACCGATGTGGAGTTGTGGCGCGTGGTTCCGGCAAACCGGGATTCGCTGCCTGCACGTGTTATCGCCCGCCTCGGCATGGACAGCTAGGCGGTTTCTTGCGGGTGGCATCGTCCTTGAGGTTGTCGATGATAGTAGGAGGCGATCAATGAGTTGGCAAAATCTTAAGCTTGGGCGCGAAGACCGTGTGGGCTGGATCGAATACCAACACCCGCCGGTGAATGCCGTCACCTGGGACATGCTACGCGAGATCCCCGCGGCGCTTGATTCGCTGCTGGCGGACGCGGACGTGCGCGTCATCGTGTTCGCCAGCGCTATCGAGAAATATTTCAGTGTCGGCGCGGACCTCAAGCTGTTCGACGGTCTCGGGCAGGATGGGATGAGACAATGGATGACCTTGTGTCACGAGTTGGTGGGCAAGATGCGTCGGTCGTCGAAGCCGCTGCTGGCGGCGATTCACGGAACGGCCGTGGGGGCGGGCTTCGAGGCCGTGTTGCACTGTGATGTACGTTTCGCCGCGAGTGACGCGCGTATCGGCCAGCCGGAGGTGAATATTGGGCTGTTACCGGGCGTCGGCACGACCCAGGCATTAGCGCGCTTGCTCGGGCGCCCGCGGGCGATCCGCCTGCTTTACGAAGGCGCACTGGTGTCGGCGCAAGAGGCCGCAGCGATGGGGTTGGTCGATGTCGTGCATCCACGGGAGCGGCTGCGTGCGGAGGTGCAACGTTATGCCGCCGCGCTGGCAGCCAAACCGGCAAAGTGTCTGGCGGCGATCCGACAGACCATTACCTTGGGTGGGGCGCTGCCTTTCGATGAGGGACTGAAGATCGAGTTCGATGCGGAGGTGGAACTGGCAGGCACGCGTGATTTTGAGGAAGGCATCCGCGCCTTTCTGGAGAAACGCCCGCCGAGATGGGAGTGAACCGTCGCGGCGCCGTTCAACCGGCGACGAACGTGGCGAAGCCAGACATGTAGTGTTTTAGACGCTCCTTGATCTGATCGTCGACCAGGTGCCCGGACCCATCGAATGCCTTGCCCGCCCCGGCGACGTAGAGCGTGCCACCGAACCAGACGCGCGCGCCGAGCGCGCGAAACACTGGCAGCCAGGCGGTTTGCGCCAGGCGCGTACCGACGCCCCCGGGGGTAGCACCGATAATGCCGACCGCACGATTGCCGAATACGCGCGCGATGTCGGCGGGCGGTCGCGTCAGCCAATCGATCGCGTTCTTCAGTACACCCGGGACCGAGTTGTTGTACTCAGGTGTTACCAGCAACAAGCCGTCGGCATCTGCTATTCGGTCCTTGAGCTCGGCGACGGCGTTGGGAATGCCTTCACGCGCTTCGAAATCGCCGTCGTACAGGGGGATCCCTTTGATCGTGGCTATCTCGACCCGGCAGTCCTCGGGTGCAAGCTCGGCGGCGGCGCGGAGTAGCGCCGCATTGAATGACGCGTTTCGCGTGCTCCCGGCAATACCAATGATCGTCACCATCTTTCTGCGTTCCGGCCTGTCCCGGCGGTCAATCCAGACGTTTGCGAAATCGCAGCATTGCGATCGTTAGCGTAACAAGCATGAAAATCGCGAGCGCCCGCACCTCGGGCAGCAGTTCCGTGAGCTCAGCGCCGCGCAGCAGGATGCCGCGACTTAACCTGACGAAGTGCGTGAGTGGCAGAATCTCGGCGATCTGTTGTACCACGTAGGGCATGCCATCGAAAGGAAACATGAAGCCGGACATCAAAATAGAGGGCAGGAAGAAGAAAAAATTCATTTGCATCGCCTGCATCTGGGTCTTGGCCAGCGTGGAGATGAACAGGCCCATGGTCAGATTGGCGCTGATGAAGATGAGCGCGGCTAGGTAGATGTCGATGAGGTCGCCACGGATGGGCACATGAAACAGGCCGACACTGAGGCCAAGAATAAGTGTCGCCTGAATTAAACCGATCAGCACATAGGGCACGATCTTGCCTATCATCAGCTCGGGTGTGCGCACGGGCGTATTGATAAGAAGCTCGAGATTGCCGCGCTCGCGCTCACGCACGATGGCGACCGCCGTAAACAACACCATGGTCATGGTCAGGATCACGCCGAGCAGGCCCGGGATGATAAACACCGCCGAGCGGCGCTCCGGATTATAGTAATTGCGCATCTCATACACCGGCGCAACTGCCCTCTGCGATGGTGGCAGCCGGTAGTTTACGGGCATCGCCGTCAGCTGGCGCGCGGCGCCGAGGATGACGGGATCGCTGCCGTCAACCAGCAGCTGTGCGGCGGCGCGGTCGGGTTGCTGTACGCGGCGTTCGAAATCGGGTGGCACAAGAATGCCGACGCTTATCTCACCGCGTCGAAGCATCGCCTCGAGCTCGACTGGGTTGCGAGCGTGGCGTTTGATGTCGACCACCTGCGACGCATGGGTATCCGCGAGCAGCGTGCGCGAGAGCTGCGTGTTCGCTTGATCCACGGCCGCCGCCCGCAGATGCCGCACATCGGTATTAATGGCATAGCCAAAGAGGGTGATCTGCAGTGCAGGGATGCCGATGATCATGCCCATCGTCAAGCGATCGCGCCGAATCTGCCAGATCTCTTTACGCAGGATGGCGAAGATTCTGAGTAGACTTCTCATGCTGCCGCCCTCGCTTCGCGTTTATGCGTCACCGCCACGAACACGTCCTCGAGGCTGGCACGCGTATGCTCGGCATCGGCCTGGATACCGGCGCTGCGCAAAGCCGAAGCCACGTGACCGGCTGGATCGCGAACGCCGCGTTCCACCAACACGCGCAAACGTATGCCAAGCTGGGTTACGCTGTACACGTGCGTCAGATTCCCCAGTACGACGCGGGCGCGCTGCGAATCGGACGTGTCCACCTCCACCACCGAGGCATCGATGTCAGTCATCAGTTGCTCGGGGCTGCCGTTCGCGACCACTACGCCGTGGTCCAGGATGGCCAGACGGTGGCAACGCTCAGCTTCGTCCATATAGTGTGTCGACACGAGAATGGTGACGCCCCGATGGACCAAGGCGAACAGCGCCTCCCAAAAGTCGCGCCGGCTCTGCGGATCGACGGCGCTGGTGGGCTCATCCAGAAACAGCAACTCGGGCTCGTGCAAGGTGGCGGCGGCCAGCGCCAGACGCTGGCGCTCACCGCCGCTCAGGGTGTCTGCGCGTTGGTTGCGAAGCTCGATCAAGCGGTGGTCCTGTAGCAGCTGCTTGATGCGTGAGAGGCGCCGCGAGCGAGGCAGGCTGTAGATTTCGGCCATGAACTCGAGATTTTGGCGCACGGTGAGATCGCTATAGAGTGAGAATCGTTGCGTCATGTAGCCGATGTTACGCTTGAGTGCCTCCGCGTCGCGGGGAACCTCGTGGCCCAGTACTTCCGCCTAGCCTTCGGTAGGCTGCAGCAGGCCGCAGAGCATGCGTATCGTCGTCGATTTACCCGAGCCGTTGGGCCCAAGGAAACCAAAGATATGAGCACGTGGAACCTCGAGATTGATATGGTCTACCGCCGTCAGCGCGCCGAATTTGCGCGTGAGATTATGTGTGCGGATTGCGATAGCGCTATCCATGACACGGCTCCTTATTCAAGGTAGGACGAGATCTGGGAATGTGACCCGCACGGGCACGCCGGCGGGTAAGGCGGACGCCGTCGGGTCGGTAAGGACGATCTCGGCGACGTAGCTCAGACGCGAACGGTCCCGCTCTGTGAGGGCGAAGTAAGGTGTGAAGGTTGCTTCCTGGCTGACACTGCGTACGCGGGCGGCGAAAGGTTGCGGTTTGCCGTCGATCATCACCTCGGCCGCCCGGCCGGGGGCGATATGCACCCGCAGTTGCTCGGGGATGTAAACGCGCGCGTAAGGCGCTGTGCCGCCCAGCAACACCGCCACGACGGCACCCGGCGAGGGACGTTCTCCCGCTTTGTAGGGTAGGGCATCGACGCGCGCAGGCACGGGCGCGCGGATGGTGAGTCGCTCGAGTGTGAGGCGAGCGGCGCGTACCGTCGCTTCGGCGCGAGTCAACGCATCCGTCGCCTGTTGAAGCTCTTCGGCTGTCGTGCCGGCGAGCAGCTCCTCGAGCTCAGCGCGGGCGGCATCGCGGTTCGCAAGCGCGGTATCGCGGTCCGCGCGAGCGCGATCCAGATCCTGGCTACTAATCAGCCTTTTCGCCACCAGCGAACGTATGCGCGCGAGATCCTTGTCGCGGGCGTCGAGCACACTTTCTGCACCGGCCAGCCGGGCGCGCGCCTCGCGGATGCGTTCGCTGCGCGGGCCGCGTCGCAGCTCGGCTAGCCGGGCGGCAGCCTGGGCACGCGCCGCCTCGGCCTCGTCGAGCTGTGCCTGATAGCGACTCGCGTCCTGTTGCAGCACGACCTGTCCCGCTTCGACTCGGTCACCCTCGCGCACCCGGATCTCGGTGATGGGCTCGCCGATCTCCGCAACCAGCTCGATACGATCCCAGGCAAGGGTGCCGACGATCGCAGGCAGCCCGTTGTTCTCGCTGCAAGCGGATGACAGCAGCGCAAGGACCACGGTAAGCCAGCGAATCGGGGTGTGCATCAGGACAGTCAAGCCGCAGCCTGCTTAGATGCAGGACGGCCGCGTAGCGCCCCATGAATGCGCACGACCGGCTGGGGGTAGACATCCGCCATGGCGATGCAACGGAAAGGTTTGGGTTCTCGTTATTCAAGCTGCGTGAGGAGCGATTATACCGAAGAAAGCCGTTGCCCAGGCGGGTATGGACGCGCGCGTGGGCGGCTAGGCAGGGGCCCCTGCCAGCAGTGCAGAAGAAACAAGCGCTTCGCGTGGGCGGCTTCTAGGTGGGCCGGACGGTACTGGACTCCGTCGGGTAGGTGTCCTTGTTCTCGATGGGCCCATCGCGCTTCGGTGATTGGGCCGCGGCACCGGCGGACCCCCGGGTTACCGCCCGCCCGACGGTATCGAGCCGTTCCAGATTGTTCGCTTCACGCAGTATCTTGCCCAAGCCGAGGGCAAGTATGAATCCAACCGCAAACCAACCGACGACGAACAGACCAATGTGTTCAATGTCCATGTTCTCGCTCCATAGCCGTCAGTCCCTTTAGCCAACGCTAAAATCACCCAAAATGCTAAGCTGGGCAACCACTTGCGATCGACGGATGGGCTGAACGGCGCAAATACTCCGATGAGCGGTTGTGTCGCAAAGACACCGCTGGCGACCGCGCGGGATCGCACTCTAGAAGCAGTACTGCATATCGACGAACTTGGCTCGAAATGCCTTGATCGAGTCACGCCAGAATCCCTCTGGCTTGTCGGCACCCTCGCCGATGATCTCGGCGAGTACGCCGGCCAGGTCCTCAAAGTCCCTTTCCTTCATGCCATAGCGGGTCATTTCCTGTGAGCCCATGCGCACGCCGCTGGCGGCGGCGAAGCTCAGATCGTCATAAAACGCCTGCGGGTTGGTGATGATGTTATTTTGCTCGAGCAAATCGGCGACGTACTGACCCCGCGTACGCGCCGTGCGCAGGAGTATCTGGTGGGTTTCGGTGAACCCAAGTTCCGGGTCGCCTTCGATGGCCAGCCCGGCAGCGTGCAGCGCCCGGGCAAAGGCCTTGGCGTTCTGCACGACCTGTTTTGGGTACGCCTCCTGGTAGTGCAGCATTTCGTAGGTCGCTCCCAGCAGGCCGAGCAAGGTGCCCAAGTGATGGTTACTCACATGTCCCGGGAACGTGCGCCGCTCGATAAAGGCCCACAGGTCCTCGAACGCGGAGCCTGCGCCGATGTTGCTCAAGATGACGCCACGTTGTGGACCGAAGAAAGTCTTGTGCGTCGAGCCCGTGACGATGTCGGCGCCTTCCGCGAGCGGATCCTGATAGTACCTCCCAAGCAGCCCGAGCACGTGTGCGCCGTCGTACATGATCAAGGGTCGTTGCGGGTTGTCCTTGCCGAACTCGCCGTGGATGAATTCGGCGATCTCCTTGACGGGCTCCTTATGAATGATGACGCTGCGACCGAACACCAGTAGCTCTGGATGCGTATCGGCGATGAGCTGCTTGGTGGCGTCGACGTCGACGCGATACGGGTTGTCCTTGCGGAACGGGAAATGCTCGACTGCAGGTCGCGCGGTATTCGGGTCGATATCGACATAATTCTTGAGCGCCCCGGCGATCTGTGCGCTCAAATGCCCGCCCTTGTTGAGGTCGTGCACGAGCACGCGACGGATGAGCTCAGGCCGACGGCTGCCCCGGTGTCGGTTCTTGAACTGCTTGAATGCATCGTACACGGTATCGTTGGCCATTTGGCCGCTGATCACTCGCGGTTCCACCTGGCCGCAATTGAAGAAGGCGCGAAGCGCCGCTTTGAGCTCTTCTTCCTTCTCCATAATGAACGCCGTGCCCTTGTAATAGCGTACGTCCGGGGCATCGGGTCCGAGGGCCTTCAAGCGGTTGTGCTCGTTGTAACGTGCTGACGGGTCGGACACGCATAGCCTGTTGACGTATGCCGAGGCAGGCTGCTCGGAGGGAATGAGGTTGATACACTCTTGTTGACGCCAGCGGGTGTTGGTACCGGCTTGTTTTAGCAGCATCGATGCGCGCGCGGGCAGGTCTTCCTGCGCTACGCGCTTGGCCTGCCCCGGTACCCTGAATCCCGTATACGGCCGGGTAAAGGGTACAGCCGGCCAAAGGTTCTTCTCGACCAGCTCGGCCTCGAAGGTGGCGCCCCTGCCGTCGGCGATCTGCAGCACAATGGGGCGATCCGTGCGATAGCGCAGTGTCGAATCGATCAAGGCCAGGCCGATGGGACGCAGGTCATGCTCATCCGATGGCGTGGCGGTAATGCCGTGTCCGTAGAAGCGCGAGTATGGGACGCTTGTCCCCGATGTCACATAGCCGACAGGCCGGTCTTTGAAGTACACCTCGAAGCCTGCGCGCAAAGGCTTTCTCGCGCCAAACACGGCAATTGGTTGCACCAGACGCTTGAGTGTCCTTTCGGCCAGCGGCGTTGTCAGCTCGCCGCGCTTGATGCGAATGAACTCGTGCCGCTGTTTCTCGAGCTCGCTCTTGCCTATGTAGTCGCCTGCATCCGGCGGG
>CAYGAS010000328.1:0-4939 GCA_964347935.1 uncultured Nitrospiraceae bacterium
TTCGCAAATACGTCGTCGTCCACCGAGTCGGCATTGAGCAGGTATAGAATAACGTCCAAATGGATGCGCGCATGAAATTTCGAGGTGCGATGATTGGCAGCGCGCTTGGGGATGCCCTCGGTGAACTGGCGTTCCGGTATCGCAACAAAAACCGGCTGCTTGCCGGCGTTGCTGAACACGACATGTTGGTCTACACGGACGATACGGCCATGGCGATCGCTCTAGCCCAATCGCTAGCGACTGTCGGCGATATAGATGAAGAGCGATTGGGTGACACATTCCGCGAGCATTTCATACGCGAGCCTTGGCGTGGCTACGGCCCTGGGCCGCCGGCGATTTTCAAACGCGTAGCCGCCACAGGCTTGTCATATGCACACGCGGCACGAGCCCTTTATGGTGGGCAGGGATCGCTTGGCAACGGTGCCGCTATGCGCATTGGCCCGCTGGCTTTGCATTTTTTCGATCGTCCCGAGCTTTATGACAAGGCTGAGAAATCGGCAAGGGTCACGCATGCCCATGCTGTAGGGATAGACGGGGCCGCCGTGCAGGCGCGCGCCATTGCTCTCGCGCTGACCTCAAAGTCAGGTGAGACGCTAAACGCGCAGTCGTTCGTGCAAGATCTGATCGCCTTTGCGCGCACGTCACTGATTAGGACGAAGCTTGAAAAGGTGTTGTCTTTGATCAAGGCAGACACGACGCCCGCAGATGCGGCCGCGGATCTCGGTCTCAGTGTAGCAGTGCACGAGTCGATGCCCTTTAGCCTCTATTGTTTTTTGCGTTGCCCGCGACATTTCGAAGATTGTCTGCTTTGCGCCATCCTAAATGGTGGTGACCGTGATACCATGGGCGCGATGACCGGTGCGATCAGTGGCGCCTACCTGGGTGCGCAGGCGATACCCGCTACTTGGCTGAGTAAGCTCGAGAATCGTCGGCACATCGAGGCCTTGGCGCAAAAAATTTTTGAGCTGCGTTTCAACAATTTAGGAAAACAATAGTCATGTTTACGACTTTAGTCGATACAACCACGCTGGCAGCACACCTGAATGACCCGGGCTGGGTGATCTTTGATTGCCGCTTCGATCTCACCAAGCCGGACGCCGGTCAGCGCGCGTATGAGGAGGGACACATCCCGGGGGCGCGCTACGCCCATCTGGACCGCGATCTCTCGTCGCCGGTCACGCCGCAAAGTGGGCGGCATCCATTGCCGGATCCGGCCGCGCTAGCGACAAAGCTGGGCCGCTGGGGCGTGGATCAGCATAAACAAGTGATCGTTTATGATGGCGGGCCGGGGGCAATTGCAGCGCGAATGTGGTGGCTGCTGCGCTGGCTCGGGCACGACGCGGTCGCTTTGCTGGATGGTGGCATGGCTAAATGGCGGGAGGAAAAGCGCCCGCTGAGCCGCGAGGCGCCAAGTATCACGATTCATGTCTTCGAGCCTCATCCCGACGACAGCCGCTGGGTGAGCACCGCCACCATCGAACAGCTCCCGGACGAAGGCGGAAGTCTGTTGCTCGATGCGCGTGCGCAACGTCGGTTTGAAGGCGCCGTCGAGCCAATCGACAAGGTGGCGGGACATATACCCGGGGCAGTCAACTGGCCCTTCGAGAACAACGTTGATGAACGGGGTTGTTTTTTAGCCGCCGAGCAATTGCGTAAGCAGTGGCTCGAGTTGCTCGGCCCGGTGCCGCCTTCACGGGTCATCAACATGTGTGGCTCTGGCGTTACTGCGTGTCACAACATTCTTGCCATGACGCACGCGGGCCTGGATGGCGCCAAACTTTATGTGGGTAGCTGGAGCGAGTGGATTCGCGACAGCGGTCGTCCAGTGGCGGCGGGGGCGTAATGGACGCTTCGGTCGCAGTCGGTACCAGCACCGCGAAAACAGACATGAAAAGTCCGCATTCTGTACTTACACAGTTAGTACGATACGCTGTTAGCTGCGCGCTGCTGCTGTCGTGCAGCTATGCAGGCGCAGCGCGCCTGGGCGTGCAGGTGCAGCCCGAAGGCCGGATTGGGGCTGAGCTTAGGGAACAGCAGGAAAGCGGTCAGGTGCGCATTGCGCAGCAGTATGGTTTGGGCTACCTGCCGCTGATGATCATGCGCCAATTGGCACTGATCGAAAAGCATGCCAGCGCCGCTCGGTTGGGCAATATACAGGTGCAGTGGATGCTTTACCCGTCCGGACAGGCGATGAACGAGGCGTTGAAACTCGGCTTTCTCGATTTTGCTTCTGGCGGTGTCGTGCCCTTGCTGCGTTTGTGGGACGAGACGCAAAGCAATGCCGGCGTCAAGGGTGTCGCCGCTCTCGCGTCGATGCCGCTCTATCTGAATACCCGGCGGCTCGAAGTGAGGACCGTGCGCGATCTTACTGAAAAGGACAGAATCGCGCTTCCTGCCGTCAGCACTTCGATTCAGGCGGTAGTCTTGCGCATGGCAGCGGCACAGGCCTTTGGTGATGAGCACTATGCGCGCCTCGACAAGTTAACCGTTTCGATGCCGCACCCGGAAGCACGTGATGCACTGCTGTCGGGGGCATCCGAAGTCAGCGCCCACTTGGCGAGTCCGCCCTACCAAGACGAGGAGCTGACGCATCGGCAGGTGCACCGAGTTTTCAATTCTTATGATGTGGTCGGCGGAACAAGCTCGTTTACGGCCTTATGGGCACGATCGCAATTTCGTGATCTCAACCCGAGAACCTACGCCGCCGTGTTCGACGCCTTAGAGGAAGCGATCGATATCCTCAACGCCAACAAGCGTGAGGCAGCAAAAATCTTCTTGCAGCAAGCCAACTTACCCTATGCGGTGGATTTTATCGAAAAGATCCTCAAGCATCCTGAAATCGAATACACGCTGACGCCACGCGGCATTCAGAAGTACGCAAGCTTCATGTATCGCACAGGTGACATTCGCCATGTGCCGACAAAGTGGCAGGAGGTCTTTTTCTCCGAGGTCCATGGCGATGAAGGGAGTTGAGGGCCCATCGTAAGCCCCAGCCCGCCGCGACCAGCGAAAAGAAATGAAGACACGGTCACGGCCGACAGCCAAGTCAACGGCTCACGCCTTTCAATGCGCCCTCGGCGAGTAAAAGGGGGCAAGGGGAGGGCGCAATTATTTCTTCTTCAAATCAAGTGAGGCCGAGTTGATGCAGTAGCGCTGGCCGGTAGGCTTCGGACCGTCATCGAACACATGACCGAGGTGCGCGCCGCAGCTGTTACACAGCACCTCCGTGCGGCGCATACCAAGACTGTTGTCTTCCTCGAGCTCCAGATTGTTCGGGCTGACTGGCGCCCAGAAGCTCGGCCAGCCGGTTCCGGAATCAAACTTGGTATCCGAGCTGAACAGCTCAACACCGCAGCACACGCAGTGAAAAGTGCCTTTGTCCTTACAGTTGTGGTACTCGCCGCTGAACGGCCGCTCGGTAGCCTTGGCGCGGGTCACCGCATATTGCTCCAGCGTCAACTGCTTTCGCCACTCCTCATCAGTCTTGATGACCTTACGCTTCATTTGGGCAGTTCAGGTGAGTCGAGTACGGGAATCCTAGCAACATCGATGTCACTTTGCATCGACCTGGCATGCCGAATAGTTAGTGAGGCCCTTCCTTGTCAACTCGAGTCCACTGTGCCGTTCGCCGCACATGTCGCTACACCTGAAAGGGCCATGGGCAATGCACGCAGGCGGTCGAACTGCCGTGAAATCCCCTGCAGTTTCAGGTATTCTCCGCGCTTGTTTAAGTAAGACGGTCCAGCGCGTACTTTTGACGGGCCATGGCATCCACGACTGAAGAACTGAAGCCGCTCATAGGCAAAGCTGAAGAGCTGCAATCACGCCTGCACGCCCTCAGGGGGTACCTTTGACTACACAGGGAAGCAAGCGCGTCTAGACGAGCTGCAGCGCCAGCTCGAGAACCCCGAAATCTGGAATGATCGTCAGCGGGCTCAAGAGCTGGGGCGTGAACGCGCGCGTCTGGAACGTGAATTAAAGCCGCTATTGCGAATAGACAAACGTTTACAAGAAACATCGGAGTTACTCGAGCTTGCGCGCGAGGAAAGTGACAGCGAGATTGTGGTTTCGATGGCGAAGGACCTTGAGGCGCTGGCTTGCGAGCTGGACGAACTGGAATTTCGGCGGATGTTCTCCGGCGAGATGGATGCCGCCAATGCTTACTTGGATATACAGGCGGGTTCAGGCGGCACGGAGGCACAAGATTGGGGCAACATGTTGCTGCGCATGTATCTGCGCTGGGGCGAGGAACACGGTTTCAGCGCCGAAATCATGAGTCTTTCGGAAGGGGAGGTCGCGGGCATTAAGGGGGCGACGGTCAAGTTTAGCGGCGATTATGCCTACGGGTATTTGCGTACGGAGACGGGCGTTCATCGCTTGGTGCGGAAATCGCCGTTTGATTCGGGCCATCGTCGACACACCTCCTTTGCCTCCGTGTTCGTCTACCCCGAGATCGATGAGAGCGTGGAAATCGAGATCAAGCCGGCCGACCTTCGCGTCGACACCTACCGCGCCAGCGGGGCAGGCGGACAACACGTCAACCGGACGGATTCGGCCGTGCGGATTACGCATGTGCCGAGCGGTATCGTTGTGCAGTGCCAGAGCGATCGTTCGCAACACAAGAACAGGGCAGCCGCGATGTCGGTACTGAAGGCACGACTGTATGAGCTGGAGATGCAGCGTCGCCGGACGGAGCAGCAGAAGCTTGAGGCGGCGAAGGCCGACATCACGTGGGGCAGCCAGATTCGCTCCTATGTGTTGGATCAGTCGCGAGTCAAGGATTTGCGCACAGGCGTGGAGAGCGGCAATCCGGATGCGGTACTCGACGGCGGGCTCGACGCTTTTATCGAGGCGAGCCTGAAAGCCGGGCTGTAGAATACTTTAAGTAATTTCTTAGAATACTATCATAAGCTATTATTTATAAATAAGTATATGTCAG
>CAYGAS010000329.1:0-6604 GCA_964347935.1 uncultured Nitrospiraceae bacterium
GGGATCGAACTTTTCTACGGCGCGTATGAGGCCGAGATTTCCTTCCTCGATCAGGTCAAGCAGTGCCAGGCCACGGTTCATGTAGCGCCTGGCGATCTTCACGACGAGACGCAAATTGCTTTCGATCATGCGCTTGCGCGCCTCATCGTCGCCGCGTTGCGAGCGCCGGGCGTAGTACACCTCTTCCTCGGCGGTCAGCAGGGGCGAGAAACCGATCTCTTTCAGATAGATGCGCGTCGCATCCGCTTGTTGACTGTCTTCCGCTGCCGCGCGCTTGCGAGCGCTCGTTTCCTTAGGCGTATCGCTGCCGGAATCTTCCTGATCCTGATCGCCGTCATCACTCGATTCCTGTGCCGCGTCGTCCTCTTGCAGGGAATTTGCGACCCGTTCTTCTCCGGACGTGCGCGACGATTTTCGGCGAGGCATCTACCCTACCTTTTCGGAAGATACTTGAGGGGATCTACCGGGGAACCCCGATAGCGAATCTCGAAGTGGAGCTTTACCTGGTCAGTCCCGCTGCTGCCCATAGCGGCAATTTTCTGACCTCGTTTTATCACATCCCCTTCTTCGACGTAAGTTCGATCACTGTGCGCGTAGGCGCTCAGAAAATCGCGGTTATGTTTGATGATAATAAGCTGTCCATAACCACGAAGTCCACTACCCTTATAGACTACCGTCCCGGGTGCCGCCGCCTGTACCGGGGTACCGCGCCGCCCACCAATGTCGAGACCCTTATTGACACCGCTCGCTGAGAAGCGCCGAACGATCGGGCCGTCTGCTGGCCAGACCCAGGCACCCACCTGGGCTGTCGAGCGGCGGTTCGCCTTAGAGGATGACGAGGACTTCCCGCTTGACGAGGAAGGCGCGCTGGCCTGTCGCCGCGCGCTGCCGGGCGGCGTGGTGCGCAGCACCTGCCCCGGGCGGATGGTGTAAGGCGGCGGAATGTTGTTCCAACCTGCCAACTCCCTGAAGTCGACGCCGACCTCTTCCGCGAGTCCGTACAGGGTGTCGCCGGCGGCCACAACGATCCGTCCTTTGTCGCTTTGGGGAGGCTTCAAGCGGATGCGCTGTCCGGGGTGCAACAGATAAGGTGAGCCGATACCGTTCCAGCGAGCGACCGCCCGGTAGTCGTGACCGGCCTCCCAAGCAATACTGTAAAGCGTATCCCCCGCTACCACGGTATGGTATTGCGACTGTGAACGGCGCTTCCCTGCACTTCTCGCGCCGTCGCTATCCGTAGGCCGGTAACCGACACAGCCGGCGACCAGTGCCGCAAGCGCCAGAACCGCAATCGCCAACCGCACGTGATCACACATCAACACTCAGCAGGCACAGGTGCAGCGCGCCGTTTGAACCTGTGTGCCCCGTGAACGCATCTGCACAGTCAACAAACATTTACACCGCCCAGGATCAAGTCGTCTCAATTGCACTACTTCTGGTCCCGCACCATTGGCACAAAGTTCACTTTTTCCAGCACGGTGCGCGCGATGCCGCCCTCGGTACGCTTTAACAGGAGCAGCTCTTGCGTCTCGCCGCTGCCCACAGGTATCACCATTCGTCCCTCGGGTGCCAGCTGTGACAGCAACGCATTCGGCACAGACGGCGGGGCTGCTGTCACCATGATGGCCTCATAGGGTGCGTGCTCGGGCCAACCCCAGCTTCCGTCAGCAAGCTTGCAAGAAATGTTCCGATAACCCAGGCGCAACAGACGGTGGCGCGCGCTCTTCAGCAACGGTTCGATGCGTTCGACCGAGTAGACTTTTTGCACGAGCGAGGCGAGGATGGCCGTTTGATAGCCTGAACCGCTGCCGACTTCGAGCACGACGCTCGGCCGGGCCTCCGCCAACAGCGCCTGCGTCATCAGCGCAACGACATAGGGTTGGGAGATCGTCTGGCCGTAGCCGATCGGTAAGGCCGTATCTTCATAGGCGCGACTGGCGAGCGCCTCCTCGACGAATAAATGACGGGGCGTGGTGCGCATGGCCTCAAGCAGCTGCTGATCTTGAATCCCGAGCCGCTGCAGGCGATCGATGAGCCGATCGCGGGTCCGCTGAGAAGTCATGCCGATGCCGGTTGGCGACTGGCTCACTGCGCGCGTCCCCGACTCAGCCATGAGGCCACGTGATCGAGCGCGGCGTAGCGCGTGAGATCAACATGCAAGGGGGTCACCGAGACAAAACCGTGGCGGATGGCGTGAAAGTCCGTGCCGGGGCCGCCGTCGGCTTCCGCTCCCGGCGAGCCTACCCAGTAGACGGGTGCCCCGGATGGATCCAGCGCCCGTGTGACAGGCTCCGACTTGTGCCGATGCCCCAGGCGCGTGGCCTCAAACCCGGCGATCTGCGTCATCGGCAAATCAGGTACATTGACGTTGAGGATGGTATCCGCCGGCAGCGGGTCGTTTCGCAGCTGCTCCAATAATTTCAGGGCGACCTCGGCCGCGCTGGCAAAGTGACGGCCTTCCTGTCCGACCAGCGAAATCGCCATCGCGGGTGCCCCCAAGAAACGGCCCTCCATCGCCGCTGCCACCGTCCCGGAGTACAGCACATCGTCGCCGAGGTTTGAACCCCGGTTGATGCCCGCCAACACCATATCCGGTTGATGTTCCATCAGTCCGGTGATGGCCAAATGGACGCAGTCCGTAGGCGTGCCGTCAACATAATAAAAGCCGTTGTCTGCGCGATGCGCCCGCAACGGCCGCGTCAGGGTCAATGAATTACTGGCGCCGCTGCGATCGCGTTCCGGAGCCACCACCTCGACCTCGGCAATCGGCCGCAGGGCCTCCGCCAGCACCGCCAGGCCGCTGGCGAGGTAGCCATCGTCGTTGCTTAACAGGATGCGCATGATACTCAAGAGAGCCGCCAAACTTCGCCTGATTATAGCCATAGCGCCTGCATCGGTGCTCGTTGGCCCGATGGCGATACCGCTAGGCGTGCTAGCTAAGTCGAGCGGTCAGGAAAGTTTGTTTGCGGGAACACAAGGCCGGCCGATGTAACTTATCTCTATTCTCTATTACAACGCCGGTGGCGGCGTGTCACGATTCCAACAGCCGCGGCATCAGCTCGACAAGATTGCACGGGCGCGTGCGGTAGTCGAGCTGCTGGGCAATGACCTGGTCCCAGGCGGTGCGGCAGGCGCCTGAGGAACCGGGAACGCAGAAGATGTAAGTGCCATTGGCCACACCGGCGAGCGCGCGCGACTGTAAGGTTGATGTCTTGATCTGCTCGTAAGAAACCGCGCGAAACACTTCGCCGAACCCTTCGATCTCCTTGTCGAGCAGCGCCTTGATCGCCTCGGGCGTGCCGTCGCGTCCGGTGACTCCCGTGCCCCCCGTGGTGATCACAACATTAATGTCTTGCGCGGCGATCCAGCGCGATACCGCTGCCCTGATCTGATAAACGTTATCCGGCACGATCATCTTTTCGGCCATCCGGTGACCTGCCTCGCGCACTCGTTCCACCAGCACCCGGCCGGAGGTATCGTTGTCCTCCGTGCGTGTGTCGGAGATGGTGAGAACAGCAATGTTGAGCGGAATGAACTGGCGTTCTTTATTCATGTCAACACCCAATGGCAAGTCGGGGGCATGAGTCAACAAGGAAATTCTCCGCTCCTTGTTGCCACGGGTGACTTGCTACTTCGCAGTGTGATTCATAGCGCACGATTCAGATTACCCCATAAAATGGTTGCACCTCGACCCACGTGCCCGGCTCGACGACATCCAGATCGGCAGGCAACACCACGAAGCAGTTGGCCAGACTCATGGAATGCAGCAGGCCCGAACCCTGCGCGCCGGTGCTGCGCACAACCAGCTGGCCGTCGGCATCGCGCTCCAGCACGGCGCGTTGAAACTCGGTCCGCCCGCGGCTCTTCTTCAAGGTGGTCGCACAGCGTACCTTAAAGGTCGGCGCGGCGTCGGCATCGGCCTGCCCCATCATGCGGCGCAGCGCGGGCTCGACAAACTGATAAAAGGTCACCATCACGGACACGGGATTCCCCGGCAAGCCGAAAAACAGCGCAGCGCCGACGCGCCCGAACGCAAGGGGCCTGCCGGGCTTGATGGCGATCTGCCAAAAGTCCACTTGCCCGATCGCATCGAGCGTTTCCTTCACATAGTCCGCTTCGCCGACCGACACGCCTCCCGATGTGATGATCACGTCGGCGTCTTCTGCCGCCTGCTCAAATGCGTTTCGCGTCGCTTGTCGATCATCGCGCACCACACCCATGTCGATAATCTCCACCCCCAAGCGCGCGAGCATGCCGTACAAGGTGTAACGGTTACTGTCGTAGATCTCGCCGTCGCGCAAGATCTCGCCAATTGAACGCAGCTCGTCGCCGGTCGAAAAGAAAGCGACCCGCAAGCGGCGTCGGACTTTCACTTCAGCCACGCCCAGCGAAGCGAGCAAGCCGAGCTCGGATGGAAGGATGCGCTTGCCGGCTTTCAATACCACATGACCGGCGGCCACATCCTCGCCGGCAGGTCGCACGTGTTGTCCCGGTTTGTGGCCGCTGCCGATGCGCGCGCCATCGGCATCGTGCTCCACGTCCTCTTGCATGACCACGGTGTCTGCCCCTTTTGGCAGCGGGGCGCCGGTCATAATACGCACACACTGGCCGCGCTCGACGGTGCCGTCGAAGGGCCGACCGGCGTAGGTGGTGCCGACGATGGCGAGCTCGGTCATTGCCTCAGCGGGCAAGTCGGCGCTGTTCAGCGCGTAACCGTCCATGGCGGAGTTGGTATGCGCGGGGACATCGATCGGCGAGCGTACGTCTTCGGCCAAGACACGACCCAGCGCACTGCGAAGCGCCAGCTTTTCGCTGCCGCGTACAGGCGTAATCGCGGCGGTGATCCGTGCCTGCGCTTCCCCGACCGACAGCGCCGGCGACCCA
The DNA here is from genome assembly GCA_964347935.1 of uncultured Nitrospiraceae bacterium. GTDB lineage: Bacteria > Pseudomonadota > Gammaproteobacteria > Acidiferrobacterales > SPGG2 > SZUA-472. The sequence continues at coordinate 4,885 of CAYGAS010000329.1, forward strand.
TGACCGCCACATCCGATCTTTGCACTGACCCGTTTCTGCTTCACGTCCGCGATCCTCACGCGCTAGTTCTTATTACCTAAACTCGCCGCTGCCACGCCGCGAAACTTCCCCGAAGAGTGTGCGGTACACGAAATCGGCAATCTCGGGCGCGTTGTTCAAATCGAGCATCGGTAGGCCGGTGTCGACGGTCAGCGGCGCATCGCTGGCAACGGCAATGATCGAATCATCGTGCAAACACAACAGCGGCCGCCCAAGGCTCGGACGGTGCAGCTCGATCTTGGCAAAGCGCTCGTGCTTGAATCCTTCCACGAGGATGCAATCGAGTCGTTGTTGATCAAAGTGCCCCAACAACTCGTCCAGCCGCGGGTCTGACTGGTTCGGCCTCTCGGTGATCAACGCCCAGCGCTGCGGCGAACCGATCAGCGTTTGCGTGGCCCCGGCCTCGCGCAATATATGGCTGTCCTTGCCGGGGTGGTCTATGTCAAAACCATGACGCGCGTGTTTCACGATGCCGACGCGCAAGCCGCGCTCGCGCAAAAGTGGCAGCAGCCTTGCCAACAAGGTGGTCTTGCCGGTGTTGCTGAAGGCGGCGAAGCCCAGTAGCGGTATGCGTGCATTCTTCATTCTGAATAGGTCTCCGCCAGTTTCAGCTCCAGCGCCGCGCGCTCTTCGGGGCTGTTCACGTTGAGGAAGCTATCGGGTTCATCGGCGAAGTCGCTGATGGCTAGACGATGCCGCGCGAACCAGCGATCGATTTTACGCTCGCCCGCGCCGAGGTATCCACGCAGGCTCGGCAACAGGTCACGCCGCATGAGGGCGAACACGGGATGCATACGTTCGCCATCGTGTGCCACACTGATCTCGGCACCTTCGGTCACCAGCGTTGTGTACAAGCGCTCGGCGAGATCATCCGCCAGCAACGGTGAATCGCAGGGAACGGTCAGCACATAAGGCGTGTTGGCGTTTTGCAGCGCCGTCGCCATGCCGGCCAACGGCCCCGAGTAGTCGCCGATGATATCGGGCACCACCGGGTAGCCGAATTTGGCATACTCATCGATGCTGCGGTTCGCATTAATCATGACGGCGCCCACCTGTCGGTGCAACACTTCGAGCACGTGCGCCACCATCGGTTTGTCGGCCAAGGTCGCGAGCCCCTTGTCAACGCCCCCCATCCGCTGCCCACGTCCGCCGGCTAAGACGACCCCGGTGACATCAGTGCGCGGATACGAAAGCGGCTTCGGGTTCATCGCCGTCATGCGCGTGCCCTGCGCAAATCACGAGCCCAGCGCTTCATGACCGACACGCCGCATGGCCGTCAGCGTCTCACCGCGCGTCGCCAGGCCAGGAACCGCGCGCTCGCGCAATTCGCCATCATGCAGGTGCAGATGTACATCGCCGAGCGGCCGCAGCCGTTCCAACTCGTGAGTGGCGATCACGACGGCCATGTCCTCCAACCGTAAGCGCTGCAAAAGAAAATAGGTCCGTTCACGCGCTTCCTGATCCATGCTCGCCGTTGGCTCATCCAGCAGCAATAGTCGCGGCGAGAGGATGCGTGCCCGTGCCAGCGCCACGCGCTGCTTTTCGCCGCCCGACAGTTGGCGCGCGTTTCGTTGGGCAAGATGTTCCAGTCCCGCCCAGGCGAGCGTATCCGCCACGCGCTGGCTCGCGTCCACCCGTGTCACACCGGCCCGGTGCAAGCCGTAGGCGACATTGTCCGCCA
>CAYGAS010000330.1:0-2541 GCA_964347935.1 uncultured Nitrospiraceae bacterium
CTGGATGTGACGGTCGAAGCGGGCATCGTCAACCTGATCGCCGACATCAGCAAAAAGTATGGCACGTCGCAGATCTACATCTCACACAACCTCGGGCTCATCCTCGAAGTCTGCGACCGCGTGTTCGTGATGTATTCCGGGGAGGTCGTGGAAGAGGGCAGCATCAACTCGATCTTCACCTGGCCGAAGCATCCGTATACGCATGGGCTCTTCGGTTGTATCCCTTTGCCGACGGCTGACAAGAATGCGGCGCCGTTGAGACCGATTCGCGGGCAGCTGCCGCTGCCGCACGAGCGCCCACGGGGGTGCAACTTCGGGCCGCGCTGCGATTACTTCGAGGCCGGCAGGTGTGATGCGGTAGAGGTGGGAATGGCGGCGGTGACGACGAGCCGCGCGAGTGATCACCGGGTGCGTTGTGTGCGCTGGCCGGAAATCGACTTCGGTATGCAGCTCTCGCACGGCAAAGCGAGACCGCCGCTTGCAGTGGGTGAGCGCGTGCTGGAAGTGGATCACATGCGGAAATACTACGAAGTGCATGATCGCTCCATCGCGGCGCTGATCTCCGGCCGGGGTGTGAAGCTCGTCAAGGCCAACGAGGCCCTCGATTTTGACGCCCGCCGGGGCGAGACCGTTGCTGTCGTGGGCGAGTCGGGATGCGGCAAGTCGACCTTTGCCAAGGTGCTCATGGGTCTGGAGTGTTGTACCGGCGGCAAGTTGCGGCACGAGGGCAGGGAAATCGGCGATCTGCCGGTGCAAAAACGGTCACCGGCGCAGCTGAGCGCAGTGCAGATGGTGTTCCAAAATCCCAGTGACACATTGAACCCCAGCCATACCGTCGGCGCCCAGATCGGCCGCGTGATCAAGAAGTTCGGCGTCGAAAAGGACAGGAGCAAGATCCGCGAGCGGGTGTTGCAGTTGCTCGATGTCGTAAAGCTTCCGCGCGACTTCTACTCGCGCCGACCGCGCCAGCTCTCTGGCGGTCAGAAGCAGCGCATCGGCATTGCCCGTGCCTTTGCCGGGAATCCTTCGATGGTGGTCGCAGACGAACCGGTATCGGCGCTGGACGTCTCCGTGGCAGCCGCCATCACCGAGCTGCTCATGGACATCCAGCGCCAGCACAAGACAACGCTGCTGTTTATCAGCCATGATTTGAGCGTCGTGCGTTATCTCGCGGATCGCATCGTCGTAATGTATCTCGGTCAGATCATGGAACGCGGCACGACAGCAGAGATCTTTGCACCGCCCTACCATCCCTATACGGAGGCACTGTTGTCGGCCGTACCGATTGCCGATCCGGAGGTGAGCAAACGCGACATCGTGCTCGAGGGAAATCTGCCGAGCGTATTGGATCCGCCGAAGGGCTGCCCCTTCGTCACGCGCTGTCCGCGCAAGCTCGGGCCGATCTGCGAGGAACACCGTCCGCCGATGCAGATAACGGCCGGTCATGCGATCGCCTGCCACATTCCGCTGGCGGAGTTACGCAAAGTGCGGCCCGTCATCACTGTGCCACTTCAAGCGGAACGGACTCACGCGCAACCGGCGCCGAGCCTGGGTGAGGACTAGCACGAGCACTGCTTGTCTGAACCGTTCACGGCGTCGTCCGCCATCAAGACTTGTCGTCAAGCCTGTCGCCGTGCGCTAATACGAGCCCATCGTCATGGCGACAGGTTTTTAGCCGTCGAACCAGGCAGCGACCGAACGTGACACCTTTAGTTGTCGACTATTACTTTAGTCCGGTTTCACCTTTTGCTTATCTTGGCGGTGAGCGGTTTGCAAAACTGTGTCGCGAAGTCGATGCAAAAGTTAACGTGTATCCGATCGACCTGACAAAAGTCTTCCCCGCCAGCGGCGGCATTCCGCTTAAGCAGCGCGCGCCGGCGCGCCTCGCCTACCGGCTGGCCGAGCTGCGCCGCTGGCGCGACTATCTCGCAGTGCCGCTGGTGCTCGAACCGAAATACTTTCCGGCCGATGCCAACCCGGCGGCGATGCTGATTCTCGCGGCGCGCGAAAGCGGCCTCGACGCCTTGGCCTTGTCGCAAAGGGTCTTACGTGCGGTCTGGGTGGATGAGCGCAATATCGCGGATACGGACACGCTCGTGGAGCTGGCCAACGACATCGGTCTCGATGGCAAGGCATTGCGAGAGCGAAGTGCAGATTCCGAGATCGCCGAGAAGTACGAGCGTGAGACGCAGCAGGCCATTGACCGGGGCGTATTCGGCTCGCCGACCTACATCATTGGTGATGAGCTTTTTTGGGGCCAGGACCGTCTCGAGTTCGTCGAACGCAAGTTAAAGCAGTGACGGATGACTCTTGATGGCTGACTGGCCAAGGGTATCATCGGGGGGATTAGTCATCGCCAATCACGACTCACAGGTTACGGATCACGATGATTGACTTCTACACCTGGTCGACGCCGAACGGCATCAAGATCTCGATCATGCTCGAGGAGATTGGCGAGCCGTACAAGGTCATTCCTGTCGATATCGGTACGGGTGACCAATTCAAACCCGAGTTTTTGAAGATCAGCCCAAATAATAAGAT
>CAYGAS010000331.1:0-5653 GCA_964347935.1 uncultured Nitrospiraceae bacterium
ACTGCGAAGCTGGCAATGGCGTTGGCAAAGATGGGTATTTCGTTGTTCTCCGGGTCAAGACCGAGCTCGTGACCGTAAAGCGGCAGGCCAGCTTCCAGTCTCAGCGAATCGCGCGCCCCCAGGCCTACCGGCACTGCTCCCAGATCGAACAAGGTCTCCCACAACTCCACGGCATAATCTCGCGGTGGAAACAGCTCGAAACAAACGGCTTCGCCCGTGTAACCGGTACGCCCGATCATCACCGCGCGTCCTTTGATCTTGGTCGTGGCTAGACAGTTGCGCTTGTTTTCAGGCAGATCTTTCTTGTTAATGATCTGCTCCATGATCGACGAGGCGTTGGGTCCCTGCAGCGAGATCATTGCCAGCTCTTCACTGATATTTTTCATCTCGACGCCGTCGTGACTGTTGTGCTGCATGAGCCAGCTCCAGTCCTTGTCGCGATTCGCCGCGTTGACGACCAGCATAAAGTCATCGCTGCCCAGCCGATAGAGGTAGGTATCGTCCACGGCGCCGCCATGTTCGTTGGCGATGAACGTATACTGCGCCTGGCCGGGCCTGAGTGTACGGGCGTTATTGGTCAACACGTGCAGCAGGAACGCCTCGGCACCTCGCCCGGTTATGCGAAAGCGGCCCATGTGCGAGACGTCGAACAGCCCGGCCTGTCGGCGCGTGGCGAGGTGTTCCTGGATGATGCCGCTCTTGTATTGGACCGGCATATCCCAGCCGCCGAATTCCACCATCTTGGCCCCATGGCCCACGTGCCAGCCGTGCAAAATGGTTTCACGCAATGTGTTTTCGGCCACGATCAAGTCACCCAATGGTTTCTATTGTTGCCACTGCAGGCAATTGCAGTTAGACAGGGACACGGCGCGAACCCGCCGCCGCACTGAGTTTGTACTCAAGTGCGGGCGCTTGCAAGGGTATTGCCCTGGCCAGGTATCAGTCGCGGCGGAGTTCGGGACGCGTCCAGTTGCCGATCAAACCGGCGACACCCAAGACGACGAACCAAGTCAGCACCCAGGTCGGCATGCTGAGGCCGAGAAAGGTCCAAAGGACTTCGGCGCACTCTCCGGAGGCGGTGAACACGCGTTTGACGACTTCGGCCAGCGGAAGCATCTCCAGCATGTACTCGAGGTCCGGCCCGCAAGCCGGTACCTGCTCGGGCGGCAGGTGTTGCAGCCAAACGTGACGGCCGGCCACCGATGCGCCTGCTAGCGCCGTTAAAGCGATCAGCGTGCCGTAGATCCGCTGACCGAGGCGCTGCGGATTATGTACGGCCGCGACCAGAAATACCGTTCCCAACGCGATCATGCCAATGCGCTGAAAGATGCAAAGCGGACAGGGATCGAGCCCGGCACCCAGCTGCATATAGTAGGCATAGCCCAGCAAGCTAGCACATATCACGAAGCCGCCGAGATTGAGTCGGCGCGTGGGCAGCTTAAGCAACATTTCCATGAATGGATTGTATTCGATGCGTGCACGCGGTGCTCGTCGGGATGCCTGCTCCCGCCCGCGGCGATTGCTCGTCAACGCTAGGATACCAGATCATCGGTTTTTGCCAGGCGGCCGACCAGAATGTCGAGAAACCTCCGGTTAAAGCGGCGCTGCAGGTTCTCCGAAGCTGGCAGCAAATGCAGTCATGCGTCCCATCCGCTCAAACGCCGGGAGTCGTCAAGACTCGCCTCGAGCGGCGACCTGGCACGGTTGACTGCACACAACGATTAGGGATTGGTTATTAGCTATCTGAAGCTGACTTTGTCGGGAATGCGGTGCGGTAACTGCAGTAAGAGCTCGTTATGGTCAGCGGCAGCGCAATGGCGCCGCCGAGCAACCAGGTCAGATAGCCTGCCGGTGCCGAAAACTGCAATACGATCTTGCCGCAGACGAACGGAGCAAGCACCAGGCCGAAGATGACCGCAAGCGCGAGCATGTGCTTGGTACTGGCACGGAAACTGCGGCCAAGCGCCGGCACCAAGGGTTGATCGCGCAAAAACGCAAGCGGAATCGCGTAGATCAACGATGCACCAATGAGAAAATAGATCACTAGGATCAGCAACCATGCAACCGAGACCTTGAGCATCCCGCCAATGCCGAGGCTGGCCCACACGCTCGCCCACGCCCCGCCGGTCAGGAGATGCGCGGCAATCGTGGCCAGCAGGGCGACGGCCATCACGTAGAGACAAAGCACCAGTACCGGAATCAGCCGTTCCTCATCGCCGAAGACTCGGAAAAGCTCTTTGGGGGCCCGCATGAGCGCCGCCGTTCGCAAGGACGCCGGCAAAGCCATTTTCTGCTTGCTCAAGTCATCGGCGACGAGAACTGCGCTCGATAAGAAAATCGGCACCACCAATGCAACCAGGACGTTTCCGAACAGTGGAATCGTGCCGAGCACCAGCAGGACGGGCAAGGCGACAAGCGCCATACCCAGAAAAATATAGGGGTTACGTTGCAGAAGGCGCCAACCGCAACGCAGCCAACGCAGACCGATGTCAACCTGTCGTTCGAGCTTTTTGATCAAACGGCTATCCTTGCCGGCTGATTGTGAGTGGACGATGGCCAATGTCTTGCAGGCTTGGTCGCTGGGTCTGCTTAAAGGCTAGCACAGGCGCGAAAAAAGTCATGGCGTGACAAGCCGGTGCGGAAAGGTCATATTTAAGGCCGGCCGCGCGCAGGCTTTAACGTTTAGGCTAGGAGTCACCGATGTCCGCCGAGCAAGCACCCGTGATCCCTCCGTCCTTCGAGCCTCTCGCCGCCGATGTTGGGCATCGCCAAGAGCTCCGCAGCATGCTGGCTAGCTCTAATTTGTTTGCCGATCTCTCGCCTGACAATATCAAGACGCTGGCCAAGTACGCGCGGGCGTACAGCGCGGCGAAGGATACGACAATATTTCTGGAAGGCCAGTACGCCGGTTTTATGTGCATCATCATGAGAGGTCGGGTCAAGGTGTTCAAGGATAGCGGCGACGGCTACAGCAAGCTGATTGCCGAGGCCGACGCGGGCAACAGCTTGGGCGAGATGTCGATGCTCGACGGGCAGCCGCCCTCGGCCACCGCCGTTGCGGCCGAGGCCGTGACGTTGGTCACATTGACGCGTGCGGACTTCACCAAGATCGCCGCTGAAAACCCGCAGCTCGCTACTAAGATTCTGTGGCGGTTCGCACGTCTGATGAGCAAGCGCTTGCGCCATACCAGCGACATGCTGGTGGACTCCCTGGACATGTTGAGCAGCACCCCACCGGCGCGTAACGACTGACCTGATTGACACGCGACAGCAGTTCTACGAAATGCTTGACGAGCTTGTTATTCGAATCGGCCAGCCGGATGATGTCACGGCGCTGGTGCAATTCAACGTGGCTATGGCACGCGAGACCGAAAACAAGGTGCTGTCCCGCGATATCGTCGCAACGGGCGTGGAGACGGCCTTGCAGGATTCGAGCCACGGGTTTTACGTTGTGGCTGAGAAAGGCGGTGCTATCGCCGGCTCCTTGCTGGTGACGAAAGAGTGGAGCGATTGGCGTGACGGCGAGTTTTGGTGGATTCAGAGCGTATACGTCGAGCCGCAATATCGGCGCCAGGGTGTGTACAGGCGACTTTACGAGTTTGTGCGTGAGCAGGCACGCGCGAAGGGCAATGTCTGCGGCTTTCGTCTCTACGTCGAGCGGGAGAACCAGGTGGCCCAACAAACGTATCGAAATCTGGGCATGCGCGAAACCGTCTACCGTTTATACGAAGAAGAATTCTGATGGCCGTGCGCCAGCCGAGCGGCTAGCTCCCGTCTCCGGCGCAAGCGGCACTGGGCTTCCTGTTTGCCAGTTGCTGCAGCACATTGCCGATGACGATAAAGACGAGTCCCACGATGGTGGACAGGCGGATGTCCTCGCCCACGAAAAAGTGAATGAACACGAGCGAAAGAAACGGCGAGAAGAAGATCAAGGTGCTCACCTTGGCGGTGGTGGAGGACAACCTGAGGGCGTTCAGCCACAGCACGAAGGTAATGCCCATCTCAAACACGCCGACATACGCAGCGCCCCAAAGCCCGGGGCCCCAAGGCGCCGGGATGCTGGAAAAGATGACCGTCGCGGCGAGCACGAACGGGAATCCGAAAACAAAGTTCAGGAATAGACTGGCTACCGGATCATTACGGTCCTTGGTGTTATAGATCCAATAAAGCGCCCAGATCACCGTGCTGGCAAGTGCGAGCGCAACCCCGAGGGGATTGCTGAAGTGCAGCGAGAGCGGATCGCCGTGGGTCGAGATGACGATGACACCAAAGTAGCTGACCAAGATCGCTCCCAACTCGCGCAGCCCCAACCGTTGCTTCAGCAACGGAATGGACAGGATGGCGAGTGTGATGGCCCAGGTGTAGTTCAGCGGTTGCGCTTCCTGCGCCGGCAACAGGTCGTAGGCCTTGAACAGCACGATGTAATAGAGAAAGGGGTTCAGAAAACCCAAGCCAGCGCAACGCAGGACTTCGCGTCGCCGGTAGTGGGCTAGCAGGTAGATCTTCTTCTGCGCTGCTAGCACCAAAAAAAGCGTGGCGATGGACACGACATTTGCGTAGAGCAGAAGCTGCAACGGGTCGAAGTGACGCAGCGATAGCTTGAACGCCGAGGCCACGGTGGACCAGATTAACACCGTGGCCACGCCGTAGGCGTACGCTTTCGTTTGCCGATTCATGTGCAGTCTGTCTGAGATGGACAGCTATCCTGAGGTGGCGCTAGACTCGCGCGACTGTGGTGTGGCAATGCACGGCAGATCAATTCGCATGAACTCTTTCCAGCATGTTTGATTCACAGCTCCTCGCGTTTGCCGTCGTTGCCGCCGTGCTGACCCTAAGTCCAGGGGCGGACACGCTGCTTGTCATCCGCAACGTCGTCACGCGCGGGCGCAGGGCAGGGGCGACGACGGCACTGGGTATCTGCTCGGGCCTGTTCCTGCATGCGACGCTGTCGGCGCTCGGGTTGTCGGTGCTTATAGCGCATTCCGCATTTGCTTACCAACTGCTCAAATTCGCCGGCGCTATTTATCTGGTCTGGCTTGGCGTGCAGTCGTTGTCGGCGGCGCTGCGGGGCGATTATCCGCACGGGCCGGCTGCGGATACCGCGCAGCAGCAGGTGTCTGCCAGCCGTTCCTTCAGCGAAGGCCTGCTGACCAACCTGCTGAATCCAAAAGTGGCCGTTTTTTATCTGGCGTTACTGCCGCAGTTTATCGCGGTGGACGACCCGGTGTTCGTCAAATCCATTCTACTTGCGGGAATCCATGCGGCCATGGGGGTCGTATGGTTGGTGGCGCTCGCGAGCCTGCTCGACCGGGCGCGCGCAGTGATTACCCGTCCGCGGGTAAGACGAATGCTCGAAGGCGTGAGCGGGTCAATCCTGGTCGGCCTGGGGGCGCGCCTGGCGTTGAGCGAGCGCTGACACAGGTTCACCTTTTCTTGATGCACTCACCGCCATCCAACGCGCGGCTTTACAGATAGCGCCGGTAGACGATGTAACCATCCCCCGGCATCTCTGCATAAAATACACGCTGCTGCTCCACCATGGGCCGCGCGAGGTTGCACGCTCACCTCGCCTTCGCGTTTTACCGGGGCCACCAGCCCCAGTGCCGCGATCGCGGTGGACTGATCCAGCGTGTCCAAGGACTCGCTGGGATAG
>CAYGAS010000332.1:0-12263 GCA_964347935.1 uncultured Nitrospiraceae bacterium
GGCATTGATACTGAGGGCAGCGAACGTCTCTGGTGGCACGTCCTCGCCCGCTACGACCACATCGGCAGAGTGGCAATTAGCACAGGTCAGACCGCCGGGGATTCCGCCCGGCCAGTTAAGGTAATTGTCCGCCCCCATGTGATGCGCCCGCAGGCCATCGCCGATTTGGCCGGGGCCATCCTCGCTCCGTCCGTGACAGCCGACGCAGCCCAAGCCAGCAGTGTCGCCACCCGGGTCCGATAACGGATTCAGGTACACTGGGGAGCGCCCACTGGGGCTGTGGCATTCGGCACAGTTGATGTTGTAAGCGCCGAGGTGTCCCCCCATCAGATCGTCGTTCCAGGGCACGCCATCGTCAGCGGTATTAGACACGTAACCGGCGGCACGGAAATCCCCGTGGCAGTTGGCGCAGTTGCCGGTCGATCCGTCAACGCTGTAGGTTTGAAACGCCGACGCCGGCGGCGCCCACAAGAGGGCGGCGAGCAGCACGACGCCACAACTCATACCCCATAGCTTGATTGCGTTTTTCATCGTTTCAGCCTCCGAAAATTGCATACCCTGCCCTCGCCGGCGGTTCGCGCCCCGGCGATTCGAAAGACATCACGGACGGGAAGATCTCATCGTGAGCGACACTCCTGTGTTCGGCGGCGCCAAGCGGCACCGCGCCTCGCGTTGAGCAGCGCGAAGAATGTCAGCTCGGGGGACGGAGGTTCGTGACTAGGTCACGCTCGTTCGGTGACTAGGTCACAGACATGAATCGATCTAATCGTTCTGCAACAGCGCCCGCAGTCGCCCGCGGTCGCGCAGCGTGACCCGGGCGCGCGCCAGGCGCACCAGGCCCGTGCGTTCAAAGCGCCCGAGCACCCGGCTCACGACCTCGCGCGCGGTGCCGAGCTCCATGGCGATTTCTTCGTGGGTGGCGTTAATGACCGGCGGCTGCTGCCTGGACTTGGCGAACCGCCCCAGCAGAAACTCTGCCAAGCGCCGGTCGAGCCTGGCGAAGGCGATCTGTTCCATCAGCTCGACGATGCCGACCATGCGCGTCGCATACGCCTCGAACAGAAAGTCGCGCACGATGTCGTGCTGCTCTACCCACTCGCGGAAGTTGGCGGCGGGCAGGGCGACCCCGTGCAGCGGGCGTTCGACGCGGGCGGCGGCGGGCGCCCGCATGCCGCGCATGGCACACATAATATTCAGGACGCAGGTCTCGCCGCGACCGGCATGGTACAACGTGACTTCGTGCCCCGACTCGCCGGTGACGAACACGCGCATGCCTCCGGCACCGATCAGATTAATGTGTTGACAAAAGCCGCCGCGATGGTAGAAGTAGGTGCCTGGCTTGAGCCGCGTGACCAGCGCCGCAGCGGCAATCTCTTTTTGCAAGTTCCCCGGCGCCTCGCGGTAGAAGCGGTACATGTCCAGGATCTGCAGCTTGGTCGGAACCACGCGACTACCTCTGGGTGTCAACGGGCAGGCGTGCACGGCCGCATCGGACAACGGCTGCGACGGTTTCTCGGATATGCCCCAAGCCTGCCCGCGACGGCAGGGCGTGTATAGTCGGGCAACGCCCTATTTGCCGTGGGTGCCATTGCCCGTTTTCGGGACTCGGTGTGGGACTCAAAGATGGACGCGTTCGCGCCCGTCGACGGTGGTCCGCCTCCGGCCAGCGCGTACGGGCAAAACGGGCGTACTGCAAGACCCCTCCGCTATTCTCGCCATCGAAAGTTTCCCGGCGCCCACGCGCGACCCCTTACGCCGGATCGTCCTTGGTTCTATCAAGGGAATCAGCCGGCCCGGGCTTTGATCACTGGCCGGGCTGCGAACGGCCTCCCTCTCAAGATGAATTTCAGTCGCCGACCTTCCGAGGCTCGGCGCGTGGATGCGCGCAGGACGTGACAGGCGTGCGCATTGAAAGGGCAAACGTGGTCCTGCGTCGCGCGGTCAAGCCTCGGGCCTCAGCCCGAGGCGACCCTCCGGGGATTTTAGCGGATTAGAGGCGACAAACCAGCCCGCGGGAACCACGGTAAACCCACGAAAAATTTACGGAATTACGCGGTCGATCGTCACCGTCACCGTATTCGCCGTGTCCAGCCGGATGATCGCCGATCGGCCCTCTAGATCCCCGCTTTGCGGCGTCGCCTGGCCGCTCTTGGACACGCGCGCCCCGACCACGACCTCTTGGAATTGCGACAGCCGCATCGCCGGCGTCATCGCCGTCGAATCGTCCAGGCTCACGGTCGCCGGCAGCGATTGCACCTGCTGGCGCACCAGCGCCAGCGGCATGCGCGGCCCCTGCGCCGCCTGAGCGAAGATAAACACGGTATCGTTCGGCGCCGCGCGCGTCGCCAGCGCCGGGTCCAGGCTGACGTTGACCTCGAGGCGCGCGCCAGCCGCCGCCGTGCGCGGCGCCGCCGTGGGCGCGGGCGCTTGCGCCGGGGCCGCGGTGCCCGCAGGCGGCGTCGCCGCTGCCCGGGCGAGCATGTTTGCGACGACCCGGGCGGCTTCGCTACCGGGCGGCAACTGCTGTTGCAAGCGTTGCAGGTAGGCGAGGGCAAGATCGCGCTCGCCCCGCTCCATGGCGGCCAGCCCCGCGAGCCACAGGGCCCTCGGGTTTTCCGGTTGCAGCTCGAGTGCCCGCAGCGCCAGCTCGGTCGGCTGCCCGGCGAGCCGGTTACCATTGGCCATGGCCACGACTTCCGCGTATTCGGCGAGCAGCTGCGCGTCGTCGCGCCGGAGTTCCGATGCGCGTGCGAACGCCAACGCGGCCTCGCCATAGCGCTGCATGGCCTGGTACGAACGACCGAGCAGCACCCAGCCTTCGACGTCCCCGGGTTCATGCTGCAAGCGCGCGCTCAGCTTGCTCACCATCTGCTCGATCGAGTGCATCTCGGCAGCCTGTTGCGGCGACGGGGGAGGCGTCGCCGGCGACGTGCCCACGCGGGCGATCTCGCCGAGCCACAGATACAGACCGATCGCCAGCGCCGGCACGGCCACGGCCGTCACTGCCGGCCACAGCAGCTGGCGCGGCGTCGATGAGGCGGGCGCGGCGTCGTCGCCGCTCGCGTCGCGCAGCAGATCCCGTTGCAGCTCTGCGCGCGTAAGCTCGAACTGATCCTGACTGAGGGTGCCGTTGCGCAGCTCGTCTTCGAGCTCGGCGAGTCGCTCCTTGTGCAAGGACACGTTGAGCTGTTGGCGGGCGATGGTGCTGACGCGCGTGCGGCCGCTCAACGCGGGAACGATCAAGCCCAGCGCGATGGCGACCATCAGCGCGGCCAAGAGCCAGAATACGATCACGGCGCCTTTTCCTTCGTGTGCTCGCTGTCGAGCAGCTCGGCAACGCGGCGTCGCTCCTGCTCGCTGAGCGCGACATCGCTTTGCACGGCGCGGCGCCGTATGAAGCGCACACCGATCAGCACGCCGAGCAACAACAGCGCGACCGGCCCGAACCAGAGCAGATACGTCCTCGGTCTCACCGGTGGGCGGTAAAGCACGAAATCACCGTAGCGCGCGACCAGGAAATCGACGATGCGCTCGTCGCTGTCGTCCGCCAGCACCATGCGGTACACCTCTTGCCGCAGGTCTTGCGCCAGATCGGCATTGGAGTCGGCGAGCGACTGGTTCTGGCACACCAGGCAGCGCAGCTCTTCGAGCAGGCCCTTATAGCGTTCCTCCTGCGCGGGATCGGTGAAATTGAATGGCACGTCGGCCGCCCAACTCCAGCTGAGCGGCAGCGCCAGTACGATGACGAGTAGCACGCGGCTCATGAGGTGGTTTGCTCGAGCTCTCGCAGCAGCGGCATGATCTTGCGCTCGAGCGTGTCCTTGCTGATCGGTCCGATGTGCTTGTAGCGGATGACGCCGTTGCGGTCGACGACGAACGTCTCCGGTACGCCATAGACACCGAGGTCGATGCCGACCTTGCCGGCGAGATCATGCGCACTGGCCACGTAAGGGTCGCCGTAATAGTCGAGCCAGCGTACGGCGTCCTCACGCCGGTCCTTGTAGTTGAGCCCGTAAATGGTCGCTTGCCCGTTGCGCGCGAGCTCGACGAGCAACGGGTGTTCGTCGCGACACGACAGGCACCACGAGGCCCAGACGTTGAGCAGCGTGATCTTGCCGCGCAGGTCCGCCGACCCGACCGTCTTGGCGGGTATCTTGACCTCGGGCAAGCTGAATTGCGGGACCGGTTTGTCGATCAGCGGGGAGGGCACCAAGCGCGGGTCGAGCTTCAGACCGACCGCCAGAAAGCCGACGATCACGATGAACACGCCGAGCGGAACCAGGTAGCGTGTCATCAGGGCCGTCCGCCGGTCGCCGCTGAAAATTCGGCCAGCGCCGCCTCGCGTCGGCGCGCGGCGATGCGATAACGCCGATCGAGCGTCGCCAGCAATCCGCCGAGCGCCATGAAGATGGCCCCGAGCCAGATCCAGCGCACCAATGGCTTGTGATACACGCGCAAGGTCCAGGCACCGTTGTCCAGGGGATCGCCCAGCGAGACATAGAGATCGCGCGTGAAGCCCGGATCGATTCCGGCCTCGGTCATCGGCATGTTGCGCACGAGATAGTTTCGTTTTTGCGAATACAGCGTCGTGACCAGGCGCTCGCCGCGAAAGACGCGAAACTGCCCTTCGCTGGCCTGATAGTTCGGCCCCTGCACGCGACGCACGCCGTCGAAGCGGAACACATAGCCGTCGAGCTCAGCGCTTTGCCCGGGCAGCATGCTGCGATGCGCCTCCGTGCTGTACAGGCTCGAGACGGTGACGCCGACGATCATGATCGCAAAGCCGACGTGCGCCAGGCACATGCCGTAGAACTCGCGCGGCTGACTGCGAAGCACGGTCCAGGGCCGGGCGGCGCTGGCGACGCGCCCATAGACCGCGAGGCCCGTGCTGAACAGAATCCACGCCGCCAAGGCGACGCCGAAGCTCGCCTGCAGCCCGGGCACATTCAGCAACATTGCCATCAGCGCCACGCCGATGACGAGCGCGCCGAGCGCGGCATAGCGCAGCTGCCGCCAAAGGCGCGGGAGCTCGTCTTTCTTCCAACGCGTGACGGCGCCCAGCCCGAGCAACAGCGCCAAGGGAATCATCAACGGGATGAAAACGGCGTTGAAGTACGGGCGCCCGACAGAGAGCTTGCCGAGGCCGAGGGCGTCGATCAGGAGCGGATAAAGCGTGCCGAGCAGAATGGTCGCCATCGCCACGACGAGCAGCACGTTATTGGCCAGCAGAAAGGTCTCGCGCGAGACCAAGGTGAAGCGGCTGCCTTCCAGTGCCCCCGGCGCGCGCCAGGCGTAGAGCATGAGCGAGGAACCGATCACGAGCGCGAGCAGCACCAGAATGAAAATGCCGCGCGCCGGGTCGGTGGCAAAGGCATGCACCGAGGTGAGCACGCCGGAGCGCACGAGAAAGGTGCCGAGCAGACTCAGCGAGAATGCAGTGATTGCCAAAAGCACCGTCCAGCTCTTGAAGGCGCCGCGTTTTTCCGTCGCCGCCAGCGAATGAATGAGCGCGGTGCCGACGAGCCAGGGCATGAACGACGCGTTCTCGACCGGATCCCAGAACCACCAGCCGCCCCAGCCGAGCTCGTAGTACGCCCACCAGCTCCCGAGCGCAATGCCGATGGTGAGGAACATCCACGCCACCGTGGTCCACGGTCGCGACCAGCGCGCCCAGGCGGCATCCAGATGACCGCCGAGCAGCGCGGCGATGGCCAGACCGAAGGCCACCGAGAAACCGACATAGCCCATGTAGAGCATAGGCGGATGCACGATCAGCCCGAAGTCCTGCAACAGCGGATTGAGGTCGGCGCCGTCCACCGGCACCGGAGACATGCGCTCGAAGGGGTTTGATGTCAGCAGCATGAACAACAAGAATCCGATGCTGACCAGGCCCATGACCCCGAGCACCCGGGCCACAAAGGCCTCCGGCAGACCGCGGCTGAACAGGGTCACCGCCAGCGTCCAGCCGCCGAGAATCAAACTCCATAGCAGCAGCGAGCCCTCGTGCGCACCCCACACCGCAGAGATGCGGTATTGCACCGGCAACGCCGAGTTGGAGTTGTTCGCCACGTAGGCGACGGAGAAATCATTGGTGATGAACGAGTGGGTGAGGATCGCAAAGGCGATGAGCAGAAACAGGAACTGGCCATGTGCGGCCGGTCGTGCCACCGCCATCCACGCCGGCACGCCACGGGCGGCGCCGATCAGCGGAATCACGGCCTGCACGAGTGCCAGGCACAAAGCAATGATCAGGGCGAAGTGTCCGAGCTCGGGAACCATAAATAAATACCCTTCTAAGTATGGGGTGAGTGGGAAACGCACGGTCATTCTATATATATACCGATAATACCATCTGCCGCCTTGCGGTGGGGGCCGCGACCGGCCCGCATGTTAGACGGCTTCAAGCGTCAAAGATTCATGGCGGCTCGCCATTGTTCTTGCTGGCCTAGCGTGAGGCCGGCGCGGCGCGCGCGTCCCGTGCCGGCATGCGTTGATCTAGGCAGGTGTGGGCGCGCGGGCGTTTCGCGCCTCGACGGGGCCGCCCGCGGGGAAGATGAGAACCACCGCGCCCTGATCAGGACAGGTGGCGATGCTTGGCGGCGCGCCCCGATGACCCGGGCGGTTGCATCGGCGGCACCGACTTGGCGCCAACGCCGCCCGCCTTGGCTCGAGCGGGAAGATAGTGACCTGCCTGCTCGAGGACGGTCCGATTGCGACCTGTCTTCTTGGCGCGATAGAGCGCGCCATCGGCGCGCTCGATCAGTCTTTCGGCCGGCTCTTGTCCGGATGACTGCGCGACCCCCAGGCTGACCGTCATCTTCAGATTCGTGCCGTGGCAGTGAATGGGACTCATGGCGACGCGCTCACGCATGCGCTCCGCCACCTCGCAGGCGATTATCGATGGCGTGTCCGGAAGCACTGCCAGAAATTCCTCGCCCCCATAGCGACCGAGACGGTCTCGGTCTCGAACCGCGCCCCTAATGCGCGCGGAAATGCCACGGAGCGCTTGATCGCCCACCGTGTGCCCGCGGCGGTCGTTTACATCTTTGAAAAAATCCACGTCCACCATGATCACGCTAAGCGGCGTTTGGCTCTGTTGCGAGTGTCGAAGCGCTTGCTTCAATATCCGCAGGATGTGCCGGCGCGTGGCGGTCCCGGTCAGCAAGTCGACGGTCGCCTGGCGGTAGAGCCTGCCGCCCTGGCGACGCAAGGTCTGCACCGACTGCTCCAGCGTCTGCACCTGCGCGCCGTGGTAGCTCTCGATCGTAAGCGCAAAGTCGAGCGCGATGATCTTGATAATGAAGGCGATGAGCGCATCGCGCGAACCCGGATCGATCTGATCGGCGGGGATGTGCTGCACCAGCAGCTGCTCGATCAGGCGATAGCCGGCCTGCGTCAGGCCCAGGGGCACCCCCGCCCAGGCGTGTGTCAGACCGACCCGCAGCCGCCGCTCGAAGTACTCGGCAGTGCGAAAGTTCACGCCGAGGGTCAGCAGATAGGCAATGTGGGTGCGCTTGAGCTTGCCGAGGTCAACGCCGGCCTCGCGCATGATGGCGGCGAAAGCGGCTTGCTTGAGCATCCGCGCGTAGAACGTGTCGACAATCGACTCGACATTGGGCGCGATCACGAGACGTTGAAGCCGTTGGGCGAGGACGCGATCTTCCTCACGCA
Organism: uncultured Nitrospiraceae bacterium; assembly: GCA_964347935.1. GTDB lineage: Bacteria > Pseudomonadota > Gammaproteobacteria > Acidiferrobacterales > SPGG2 > SZUA-472. Next base: position 7,672 of record CAYGAS010000332.1, read on the forward strand.
GCTCCATCGTGGCCAGCAGGGCATCCCGCGCGGGCTGGTCAAAGTCGAATCTGGCGCAATAAGACATGTGGCACCATGTCTGTGGGGGCACCTACCCCGTGTGTGATTGGCCGCGCAGACCTCTTTTAAAAATAGCACTGCGCCCCGGGTATCACCAGTCAGACATTAGGGAATTAGGCCTCACACGCCCGCGTCTCGGCATGACGGCTCGGGACGGGCGTGCGAGAAATCCGCTGGCCCGGCGCTGGGGCGGGCTCAAAAATAATCGGGCTCGTTCCCGCGCTTCCACTTGATGTTGCACCCCATGCTCGCCTTCTGCTCCGGCGAGGGGGTTTCGCCGCGCAGCACGGCATCGGTGGCGGCGCGCAGGTCGGCGCCGCTGACCGGGATGTTGTTGCCGGGCCGGCTGCCGTCGAACTGGCCGCGGTAGGCGAGCCGGCGGTCCTTGTCGAACAGGTAGAAATCCGGCGTGCAGGCGGCGCGGTAGCGTTTGGGCGTGTCCTGCGACTCATCGAACAGGTACGGAAAGGTGTAACCGGCGGCCTTGGTTTCCTCGGCCATTTTCTGCGGGCTGTCGCCGGGGTGGGTCGACAAGTCGTTCGCGTTGATGCCGACGACCGCGAGCCCCTTGTGCTGGTACTCGCGCGCGAAGGCGGCAAGCGCGCCGCGGATGTGCTTCACATACGGACAGTGGTTACACATAAATACGACCAGCAGCGCCGGCGCACCTTTGAAGTCCGCGAGCGAAACCTTTTTGCCGCTGGTGTCGGGAAGGCTGAAGTCCGGAGCCGGTGTGCCCAGCTCGAGCATGGTCGAAGAGACGGCGGTCATGCGCCTGACCTCGCTGATTGTGAATTGGCAGCGGAGATTCTACTGAGTCGTTTGCTTGCGTTCAAAACCCTGCCGCGGGCCCGGAGGCGGCCCCGCGCCCGGGATCGCGACCGCGCAACAGCTCGCTCGGTGATTCCCGGTTTAGTTGATACAGGTCATAGACGCCGCTGAGGGCCTCGGGGTAGGGTGCGCCCGATTCACTTTGCGTCGAGTACCCAGCGCCGCTGCCACTGCGCGAGCGGCATTTTCTTATGACCCGTGCGCTCGCTCCTGTAGAGCTCGTTTGCCCGGCCGGCAGCCTGCCGTCGCTCAAAGCGGCCGTCGACAACGGCGCCGATGCCGTGTACCTCGGTTTCCGGGATGCGACCAACGCGCGCAACTTTCCGGGCCTGAACTTTGACGATGCCGACGTGAGTGCGGCCGTTGGCTACGCGCACCAGCGCGGCAAGCGCGTGCTCCTGGCGATCAATACCTATCCACGGCCGGCGCAATGGGACGCGGCATGCCGGGCCGTCGATCGCGCCGCGGGCTTGCAGGTGGACGCGCTGATCATCGCCGATGCCGGGCTGATGCATTACGCCGCCAGTACCTATCCTGATCTGCGCCTGCATCTGTCCGTGCAGAGCTCGTCGACCAATCACGAGGCCATCGCTTTCTACGCCAGACACTTCGGCATCCGGCGTGTCGTGCTGCCGCGGGTGCTGTCGCTCGCGCAGGTACGCAACATCATCCGGCGCGTAGGCGTGGAGGTGGAGGTCTTCGGATTTGGCAGTCTGTGCGTAATGGTCGAGGGGCGATGTGCGTTGTCGTCGTATGTCACAGGCGAGTCGCCGAACATGAGCGGTGTGTGCTCGCCGGCGAAGGCCGTGCGTTGGGAAGAGGACGGCGCCAGCCGCCGCTCGCGTCTCAACGGCGTGTTGATCGATGTCTACGCGCCTGACAAGGCCGCCGGCTATCCGACCCTTTGCAAGGGGCGCTTCGACGTCGATGACAAGGTCTACTACGCGCTCGAGGAGCCGACGAGCCTCAACGTGCTGGACATCCTCGGGCCGCTGGTCAAAGCGGGTGTGGCCGCCGTCAAGGTCGAGGGCCGCCAGCGCAGCCCGGCCTACGTCGCTCGGGTGACGAGCGTGTTGCGCGCCGCCCTCGATGCGTGTCAGGCCGACCCGGAGGGCTTTGCGCCAACACCGCAATGGCTCGCGCAGCTCGACAGCGTGGCCGAGGGCCGCTGTCACACCCTCGGTGCCTACCACCGGCCATGGCAATGAGACTCTCATTGGGCCCGCTGCTTTACTACTGGGAGCGCGACGCGGTCTTCGATTTCTACGAGCGCATCCGCACGGCACCGGTGGATATCGTCTACTTGGGCGAGACCGTCTGCCCGAAGCGCCGCGCGCTCAAGCCCTCGGACTGGCTCGCGCTCGCCGAGCGCCTCGCGGCGGCCGGCAAAGAGGTCGTGCTGTCGACGCTGGCGCTGGTGGAAGCGGAATCCGATCTCAGCCTCATGCGTCGCCTGGCGTCAAATGGCCGCTTCGCCGTCGAGGCCAACGACATGGCGGCGATCAATATGCTGGGCGGCGGGCCGCCGTTTGTGATCGGCCCGCACATCAACGTCTATAACGCCGAAACGCTCAAGCTCTTGGCCGCGTGCGGCGCCAAGCGCTGGGTGGTGCCGGTAGAGCTCGACTGCGAGACCGTCGCCGCGCTTCAGCGGGCGCGCCCGCCCGGCCTCGAGACCGAGATGCTTGCATTTGGTCGGCTGCCGCTCGCGTTCTCGGCGCGCTGCTTCACCGCACGGGCGCATAACGTGCCGAAAGATGAATGTGACTGCTGCTGCGGTGATTATCCGCAAGGCATGCTCTTGCGTACCCAGGAAGCCGAGCCGTTCCTCGCCTTAAATGGCGTTCAGATCCAGTCGGCCCGGACCTACAACCTGATCCATCACATCGATGCACTTACGAAACTGGGCATCGGTGTGATTCGTCTTTCACCGCAGCCCCGCGGGATGCTCGATATCATCGATGTCTTCGCTGCGGTGCTCAGCGACGGGCTGGATACGGCTGCGGCGGCGATGACGCTGGCCGCGGTTGCACCCGCCGGGTGCTGTGATGGCTATTGGCGCGGTCTGCCCGGCATGAGCGCTTTGCAAACGGGCCTCCCCGCCTGATCAGGGCATGATGGAACGCAGCGATGAGGCAAGACGGCCCACGGCCGAGCCGAGCGGCTCCCCCAATACGTCGCGGAAGTGCGACTGCCAATCGTACTCGAGCGCATCGAGCAGGTTTTTCACGTGCAGGCCGGTTTCGGTTTCACCTTCGATGCACAAGCGACGATGGAAGAACAGCGTGTCCGGGTCCTCGCGGCGGGTCGCCAGCAGCCAGAAGTCGCTGAGGGAGCCGCGTATGCACACGTCGACCGGCCTATCCTGGGCTTCGTGCAGGCGTCCTTGTCGGATCAGGAACGACAGTCGGCACGGCACGTCGCTCAAGTCGATAGCGACGACCTTTCCGTCGAGCTCGCGCAGCCGCGCCGCCAGCGGCTGCCCGCGGAGCAGATGGCTCAGCACTCGCGCCAACGCGAAGGCGTGTACGCCCTCGGGCAGCAGGCGCAGCGGGAGGGCAAGCGGATGGGGCAATGCCGGCATCGGGTCAGGTCGTGGATGCAAGGATCGAGTTACTTGAACAGCAATTCGTTAATCTGTCGTTGATATGGATCAAGCCAGACCGCGCTTCCTGAACAGAGTCGGCGCACGGGCTGCACGCGTGGGCAGTTTGCGCGATTTCATGCTGCAGTTGGAGGCGCGGGGCGAGCTGCGCCGGATCACGCAAACGGTGGACCCCTGCCTCGAGATCACCGAGGTGTGTCGGCGAGCGCTTCGCGCAGGCGGTCCGGCGCTGCTGTTTGAAAGGCCGAAAGGCTCGCCCGTGCCGCTGCTCGGCAATCTGTTCGGCACCCCGCAGCGCGTGGCCCTGGCCATGGGCCGAGAGTCGATTTCGCAGCTGCGCGAGGTCGGCCAGATGCTCGCCGCCCTCAAGGAGCCACGATTGCCGCGCAGCCTCGGCGAAGCGGTCGAACGACTACCCGATTTCAGGCAGCTGCTGCACGTGCCCGCGCGCGTGATGACTGACGCCGCGTGCCAGCAGAACGTCATCGCTGGCAGCAACGTGGATCTTTCGACGTTGCCGATCCAGACCTGCTGGCCCGAAGACGCGGGACCGTTGATCACTTTTGGATTGGTCATCACCCGCGGCCCGTACAAGGAGCGGCAGAATATCGGCATCTACCGCCAGCAGCTCATCGCGCCGAACAAAGTCATTATGCGCTGGCTGCCGCATCGCGGAGGCGCCATCGATTACCGCGAATGGCAGGAGGCCAATCCCGGCAAGCGCTTTCCCCTGGCGGTCGCGATCGGCGCCGATCCGGCCACGCTGGTGGCGGCGGTCGCGCCGATTCCGGACACGCTGTCGGAGTACCAGTTCGCGGGCCTGTTGCGCGGCGCTCGCAGCGAGGTCGTGCAATGCAAGACCAGCGCGCTGCAGGTGCCGGCCTCCGCCGAGTTTGTGCTCGAAGGCTACATCGAGCCCGGCGAGGAGGCGCTCGAGGGACCGTTCGGCGACCACACGGGCTATTACAACGCACAGGAACGTTTTCCCGTATTCACGATTGAATGTCTGACGCATAGACACCGTCCTGTCTATCACAGCACCTACATGGGCCGTTCACCGCACGACGAGCCCTCCGTGTTGGCGATGGCGTTGAAC
>CAYGAS010000333.1:0-6470 GCA_964347935.1 uncultured Nitrospiraceae bacterium
ACGCGGATAACATCGGCTTTCTTGTTGACCACGTGATCGATGAAGCCCGGGTCCTGGTGCGAGAAGCCATTGTGGTCCTGGCGCCAGACGTGGGAGGTCAAAAGATAGTTCAGCGAGGCAATCGGCCGCCGCCAGGGAATCTCCTTGGTGACCTTGAGCCACTTGGCGTGCTGGTTAAACATCGAATCGACGATATGAATGAACGCCTCGTAGCAGGAGAACAGTCCGTGGCGCCCCTTAAGCAGATACCCTTCGAGCCACCCCTGGCAGGTGTGTTCGGAGAGAATCTCCATGACGCGGCCGTCCGCGGCTAGGTTTTCGTCTTCGGGAATCGTGTCCGCCATCCAGGCCCGATCAGTCACCTCGAACAGCGCCCCGAGACGGTTTGAGGCAGTTTCGTCCGGACCGACGACCCGGAAGTTGCGCTGCTTTATATTGCGCTTCATCACATCACGCAGAAATTGGCCCATGACGCGGGTCGCCTCAGCGACCACATGTCCAGGCTGGGGCACGTCGACGGCGTAGTGGCGAAAGTCCGGCATCCGGAGATCCTTGACAAGCAATCCGCCATTGGCATGGGGATTGGCACCCATGCGCCGATCGCCCGCGGGCGCGAGTGCAGCGAGCTCCGGCAAGAGCGTGCCGGTCTCGTCGAACAACTCCTCCGGTCGATAGCTCTTCATCCATTGCTCGAGCAGCTTGACGTGCTTTGGATGGGCCGCCATCTCCGCCAGCGGTACTTGGTGCGAGCGCCAGAAATCCTCCGTCTTCTTGCCGTCCACTTCCTTGGGACCGGTCCAGCCCTTGGGCGTACGCAGGATGATCACCGGCCAGCGCGGGCGTATGCGTCTGCCGGATGAACGTGCCTCATGCTGGACCGATTGGATTTCCGCGACGGCGGCGTCGAGGGTCGCGGCCATTAACTGATGCATGGTCTGCGGGTCGGAGCCTTCGACCAGGTAAGGCTTGTAGCCGTAACCGAGGAGAAGGCTTTCCAGCTCATCGGCACCGATGCGTGCCAGGACCGTCGGGTTGGCGATCTTGTAGCCGTTCAGATGCAGGATCGGCAACACCGCACCGTCGCTCACAGGATTCAGAAACTTATTGGAATGCCAGGCCGTTGCCAGCGGCCCGGTCTCGGCTTCTCCGTCGCCGACTACACAGGCGACGATGAGATCGGGGTTGTCAAACGCTGCGCCGAAAGAGTGAGAAAGCGAATAACCAAGTTCTCCGCCCTCGTGGATCGAGCCCGGTGTCTCGGGTGCGACATGGCTCGGAATACCGCCAGGAAAGGAGAACTGCCTGAAGAGCTTTTGCATACCCTCGGCATCCTGGCTGATGTTCGGATACACCTCGCTGTAGGTGCCTTCGAGATAGACATTCGCCACCAGCCCCGGCCCGCCGTGGCCCGGACCGGTGACATAGATCATATTGAGGTTACGGGCCTTGATCAGGCGATTCAGATGCACGTAGATGAAGTTCAAGCCCGGCGTGGTGCCCCAGTGCCCGAGCAGCCGCGGCTTGATATGCTCGAGGGTGAGTGGCTCACGCAGCAACGGATTGTCATACAGATAGATCTGCCCCACCGACAAATAGTTGGCTGCACGCCAATACGCGTCCATCTTACGCAGCTCCTCGGCGGTGAGTGGGCCTTCTTCGGTTCTCGATATAGCTTCCTTTTCCAGTAGCATGCGTTCCTCCATCGATCATATTCTGTACATGACGCGGCCCGGCGCCTGCCTACCGACATCACAACCAGCGCTGCACAAGCCATCCTGTCCCTTGCAGTACACGACTGCGCCAGTGCCACTGCCTCCAGCGCACAAGTGAGAGCTCTCGCGCTTCACGCAGATCCTCCAGGAATTGCTCTCGCAGCTGCGAGCACAGCTTCGCGTCGCGGGTGAATAGATTGAGCTCGTAGTTCAACGGAAAGCTGCGGTAGTCGAGGTTGGCCGTGCCCACGCTCCCGTAGGCACTGTCGGCTACCGCTGTCTTGGCGTGCAGCATGCGCGGTAAGTACTCGTAGACGCGCACACCGCCGGCGAGCAGTTCACCGGAGATCATCTGCGCCGCCCAATGCGCTAGGCGCACATCACTTTCAGCCGGCACGAGCACGCGTACGTCGACGCCCCGCCGCGCGGCGGCGATGAGCTTGTGCAACATGCCCGGGTCAGGCACGAGATACGGTGTGGTGATGTAAAGCGAGCGGCGTGCGCCAGCAAACATTCCCGCGTAAAGACAACGCAGCCGGCGGCGGCAGCGACGCGAGGCGTTCGGCACGAGCACACTCTCGGACCGCGGCGTCGGCGTCGGAATCCAGGCTCGGCCCCCAGACCAAAAGGCGCCGAACAGGTCCGTGGCCTGGAGCGCCATGGACCCATCGAGGCGTACGTGAGTGTCACGCCAGCGTGCGTCACCGTACAGGGCCCGGGAGTTTTCGCGATGGATGTTGAAACCACCCAGGTAGAGCGTGTGCGCGTCGGCCACGAGCAGTTTTCGGTGGTTTCGGCGGTTGTAACGCTGGGGTTGTCGCCAGCTCCAACGGTGAAAAAGCCTGAGCAGGACCCCTTTGTGATGCAGATATGCCCGTAGCCGACGCGAACCTCTAAGCAAAAAGCCGGCGGCATCGATGTGCAACCGCACGTCCACCCCCGCGCGCGCCCGTTCGGCCAACGCTTTGGCAAAGCGCCAACCGATCTCGTCGTCGGCGAAAATGTAGCTCTCCAAATAGACGCTGCGCTCGGCCGCCACAATGGAAGCGAGCATGGCCTCATACAGGCCGTCGCCTTCGGTGAAGAGCTCCGCCTGCCGATCGGCTTCGTGCAACCTCGGCACGCAGCTGCAAGACGGCGGGCACGGCTGCGCACTCAGCGGTTCTGCTGTCATCATGCTTTGCATTGGTCCCCCGTTGGCCGCGACCGTCTCTAGTGATCTTCACCCACGACGATGGCGGGGAACTGACCCGCGCGCTCCATGCGGTGTCAGCCCCCGCCTGATGCCGTCCCGCGAATCTGTGGCTGCACCATCGCCCAAAGCGCGTCACCGCCAACCGCCAGGCCGACGACAATGTGGTTCCACATGACCGCAGTCTGGTCAATGAAGCCAAGCACGAATGGAGCGAAGATCAGCCATACCCCGACGTAGAGATTCACCCATTCTTCCCAGAGTTGCGGCCGGATAAGGGCCGCGACGGAGAAAAAGACGATCGCCGCGCCGAAGATGTACGCGTTCCAAGCGGCGATATCGTTACCTGCCCCCACACCGGCGGCCGGGGCGATGAAAAGCCAGGCACCAAATATTAAGTTGAGCCAGTCTTGCCAGCGTTGCGTCGGTTTCATGATTCACCTCCTCTGCGGCCCCCGATGTCGGCCACGCCACCCCCGGGGACCCGCATCCAACTGCGGACAGCTTACGACCTGTTAGGCGCTGACAGGTCAAGGGCAGCGCATCGGGCCGGCCCCGGCCTGCTATGTTAGGTCGAAGCGATTTCGCTCAGGCCGACGGGCGGGCCGTTTCATTGAGTCGGCGTATCGTGCGCCGCGCTTGAACCCACGTGTAGAGCACGGCAAGTGGACAACCAACCAAAATCGCAGTGATCAAGGCCGCCGCTGGCGACAATCCCCACCACAGCAGCGCGAACGTCACAAGCGCAATCATGGCGAGTGCGCAGAGCGCAATGTGATACGGCTTGATTGACTTCCTCATCGCACTCCGTGAATACCCACTGTGATGGTGCAGTCAGTAGCGTGAAATTCACCGCTCTTCGAGTACCTTGTCGATCTCGGCTTCTGCGAGCAGCCAGTCTTCTACTTCGGCGCCAGGTGCGAAGCCGCGAAGCTGCGCCCGGTAATAGGCCTTCTGCGCAATCATGCGATGGCGCTCGTTCGCCGATACTTCACGAGCGCCGGACGCCGATTTGGATTTGCCCCTCGGCTTCGTTCTGCTCGTGTACTTCTGCGGATCAGCCGTGAAGGCCTGATGGCACTTTGGGGTACAGAAATAATACGTTTTCCCCTTGTGCTCCGCCTTCGCCATTGCGCGGCGTGGCTCGATCGTCATGCCGCAAACCGGGTCGGTTACCATATTCATCTCCTTCTCACATAGTTTCGACGCACAAAGCGCGTGCTAATTCAGCCATCAGCGTCAAGCACTGCGTGCCACTTCCACGCCCAGCGCCGGTTGGGGCTCTCTTAGCTGCTCCAGGTCCTGCTCGTTGAGTGTCTCCTTCCGCAATAGGAGACGGGCTCCTTGCTCCAGCTGATCTCGCTGCTCTGTTAGCGTTGCGACCGCCCTATCAAATGCGTTTTTCACGATCTCCCGCACAGCACAGTCGATCTCGCGCGCGGTTTCCTCACTGTACTCGCGTCCCGGCGCTGCCGTGCCCAGCCCCTGCAAAAACGCCGGGCGCTCCGACTCCAAAGCCACATGCCCGAGCTTTTCGTGCATGCCGTAGCGCATCACCATGCTGCGGGCGATGTTAGTCGCCTTGGCAAGATCGTCAGCCGCACCGGTCGACAGGTGTTGGAACACCAGGTGCTCGGATGCGCGCCCACCCAACAGAACGATCATCTTGTTCTCCAGCTCCTCGCGCGTCATTAGAAAACGATCCTCCGTCGGACGCTGAATCGTGTATCCGAGCGCGCCGATACCGCGCGGGATGATCGAGATCTTGTGCACCGGATCCACGCCCGGTAGCGACATGGCCACCAGCGCATGGCCCATCTCGTGATACGCGACCACTTCGCGCTCCCGCGGATTGAGCAGCCGGTTCTTCTTCTCCAAACCCGCCACCAGGCGCTCTATGGCGCGCGTGAAATCATCGAGCGCGACGGCCGCGGCGCCGCGCCGGGTCGCGAGCAATGCGGCCTCGTTCACCAGGTTTGCGAGATCGGCGCCGGAGAAGCCCGGCGTGAGGGCGGCGACCTGCTCGGGGTCGACGTCCCCCGCAAGCCGGACCTTCTTGAGGTGCACAGTGAGGATCTGCACGCGCCCTGGCCTGTCCGGGCGGTCGACCAGCACCTGGCGATCGAAGCGGCCGGCGCGCAGCAGCGCCGGGTCGAGGATCTCGGGCCGGTTCGTCGCTGCCAGCAGCACGACCCCTTGGCTCGGATCGAACCCGTCCATCTCCACCAACAGCTGGTTCAGCGTCTGTTCTTTCTCGTCGTGACCACCTACGGGGTTAATCCCGCGCGCCTTGCCAAGTGCATCGAGCTCGTCGATGAAGATGATGCACGGGGCCTTCTGGCGTGCTTGTTCGAAGAGATCGCGCACGCGCGCGGCGCCCACACCGACAAACATCTCCACGAACTCCGAGCCGTTGATGGAGAGAAACGGCACGCCTGCCTCGCCGGCGACGGCACGCGCAAGCAGGGTTTTACCGGTCCCCGGTGGACCTACCAGCAACACCCCCTTCGGGATGCGCCCGCCGAGATGCCCATAGCGCTTCGGCTCTTTGAGGAAACTGACAATTTCCTGCAGCTCCTCTTTCGCTTCATCCACACCCGCGACATCGTTAAAGGTTACCCCGGTCGCCTTTTCCATGTAGACCTTGACCTTGCTCTTGCCGATCTGCATGAGCCCGCCGGCCGCGCCCATGCGCTTCATGAAAAAGCTCCACAGCGCGACGAAGATGACCGCCGGCAGGACCCAGGAGAGCAGCGTTGCGAACCAAGTGTTCTGAATCCGCCCGGCAAAGCGCACCTGTGCCGCTTCCAGTTCCTGGATGAGATTGGGATCGTCCACACGCACGGTCCTGAAACGGTGCACACCCTTGCCGAACTGGCGCAGCTCGTCGAGCTTCTCCTTGGGGAGAAGGCCTTCCAGGCCTTCGTTCCTAAGAGTCCCCGAAATGGTTCGCTCTGTGAGGACTACGTCTTCGAGCTTGCCCGACTTTAACAGTGCCTTGAAACTGCTGTAGGACAGATTCTCCACGTGTGGCGCAACCACGTAATTCTGAATGGCCACGATCAGCAAAAACGCAGCCAGAAAGTACCAGATCGAGAACTGCTGTTGTTTCTTTTCCATCGATGTCATGACCCGTTGTTCTAGATGTGCTGCTCGTTAGCGGCCATCCCCAAGCGTGGGAAGAAAGCAGGCGTCTTCGCGGCGTAGCGGGCGTATTCCTCGCCGAATTCTGTCAATACCTCGCGCTCCTCGCGCCGTGCAAGGCGCACGTACATGTAAACAAGGATCGGGAACATCGCCAGCGTCACCAGTGTCGGCCATTGCAGCAGGAACCCGGACATGATCAGGACGAATGCTACGTATTGCGGATGGCGTATCCGTGCGTATGGCCCGGTCACTGCCAGCGTATGCGTCCGTTGCGCTTCATAAAGCACCTTCCAGGACGCGGCAAGGAGAATAAAGCCACCAAAAATAAAGATATTGCTCAGTAGATGAAACGGGCCGAAATGCGGATTCGTACGCCAGCCAAATATGATCTCGAGCAAATGCCCGGCATCATGAGACAG
>CAYGAS010000334.1:0-1638 GCA_964347935.1 uncultured Nitrospiraceae bacterium
GGTCTCGACTCTGCGACGGGGATTAAGAGAAGACAAGGGATCCTGGAAGATGATCTGGATGCTTCTTCTAAGCTCCAGTGACCGGTGCTTGGCAGATGCATTAAGTGATTCTCCGGCGAACCTCAGGTCGCCCTCGTGGCCTGCCAGCAGGCCGACAATGATGTTGGCGATGGTGGATTTACCGCTGCCCGATTCGCCCACCAGACCGAGTGTTCTGCCGGGCTCGAGCGTGAAAGATACGTCGTTAACAGCAAGCGGTGTCAAACGTCTCCCCGTCAGCAATGAAAGCGACCACCGTCGAGGATAAGCAAACTTCAGATTCTTGACCTCCAATAAAGGCCTTGTCGCAACAGCGCGGGTCGGTGCGCTGTGCGCATCTACCTCGGCGTCCACTCGCGGAATCGCCGAGAGCAATGTCTTCGTGTAGTCAGTCTGTGCATGCGAGAAAATCTTTTTCACTTGTCCGCGTTCCACGACCTTCCCATCGAGCATGACCAAGACCTCCTCACACATCATGTCGATAAGCATCAAGTCATGTGTGATATACACGAGTGCCATGTTGAGCTTTTCACGCAGCTTCTTGACCAGGGTCAGCACCTGCATCTCGGTAGTCGTGTCGAGTGCGGTCGTCGGTTCATCCAGTATCATCAGCGACGGCTGACAGGCCAATGCACCGGCGATCACCACGCGCTGGCGCTGACCCCCGGAGAGCTCGTGCGGATAGCGCAGAAAGATCTGTTCCGGCTCGGGCAGATTGGTCGCGGCGAAAAGCTCCAGCGTGTGCGTGCGCGCCGCTGCGCTATCCATGCCCCGATGGATCTGCAAGATCTCCGCGACCTGGACGCCGGCTTTCAGATGGTAGGTCAAAGAGCCGAGCGGGTTTTGCGGCACGATGGCAATTCGACGGCCGCGAAGCGCGCGCAGCCGAGGTGCGTCGAACTGCAGGATATCTTCGTTCTCCAGCAGCACCTGCCCACCCATGATGGTGCTACCCGGGCGGCAGTACCCCATCAGCGCCCGCGCCAGTGTCGATTTTCCGCACCCGCTTTCACCGACCACGCCCAGCGTTTGGCCGCGATCGACTTGGAAACTGACACCGTCGACAGCGGGCGTCAGCTCGTTCGGTCCTGTTGCATAACCGACTTTTAACTCTCTAACGTCCAGCAATTTCATGGTCACGATCCGTGCAGACCGCGCGCCGCATCGAGGCCGAGTGCATTTGCGAGGCCGTCGGTGGCGAAGTTAAGGCCTATAACCAAGGTGCTAATAAATATGCCCGGCAACAACACCAGCCAAGGTGCCGCATAGATCTGACGTACGCCTTCCGACACCATCAACCCCCAGTCGGGCGTTGGCGGTGAAATGCCCAGGCCGAGAAACGACAATGCGCTGACAGTGAGAATCGCGGACGATGTCCTGATAGCAAATTCCACCACCGCGACCTCAACAACATTGGGGGTCAGCTCGCGAATAATGATCGCGAGCGCTGATTCGCCGCGCAAGCGCGCGGCTTTGACATAACCCAGTGGCACCAGCGTCAACGCTTGCGCGCGGATCGTGCGGATAGCACCGGGCATGTAGCTGAGCCCGATCACGACCGTCAACACCGTGATGGAATTGCCGAAACCAACCACGAAC
>CAYGAS010000335.1:0-3155 GCA_964347935.1 uncultured Nitrospiraceae bacterium
TAACACATTGGCGCCCGTTACCTCCTTCTTGCCGGCACCTTGCACATGTAACACCGCGCGTTGTATGACGCGCTGAAATCCAAGTGTCGGATGGGTATCGACATCGCTGTCCGGCGGCAATGTCGGCACATGTTCCTCGAGGAACTCAGTCAGGTTGCGCCGCAGTTGGTCGAGATCGCCGCCGCAGGCACGCAAGACGCGCACCGCTGTTGGATTGTCTAACAACGCGGCCAATAAATGTTCGACGGTGATGTACTCGTGCCGTTTCTCGCGGGCGCTCTGAAACGCTGCGTTAAGCGAGGACTCTAACTCCGGCGACAACATCTACAACCTCCGTAGCTCATTCTCACCTGCACATGCTATGCAGGCTCCATTGTGCACTGCAGCGGGTGCTGGTTGTCTTGGGCACATTGCATGACCTGTTGCACCTTGGTCTCGGCGATGTCACGGGCGTATACGCCACACACCCCAATACCGTTATGATGTACATGTAGCATAATACGGGTCGCTTCGACGCGGTTCTTGCGAAAAAACTTCTCTAAAACAGCCACCACAAACTCCATCGGCGTGTAGTCGTCATTCAACAGGATGACCTTGTACAAGTCAGGCTTCTTTAGCTTGGGTTTTGCCTCCCGGACGACAAGACCCTCGCCGGGCTGCGGATGCCTGATTGTCATAGGTCTAAGAATAGCTGAATTTGTACCATCACCGAACGGCCCCATTTTGCTGGCCGCGGCTAAAATTTCAACCCCGGCTTTGTGGCATGAATTTTGACGATTGTCGGTGCTTTTGGGGACTTCGCCCCACTAAACCTTGACTTGGGAGCAAAAAGACGGATCATGATTGCAACCCGCGCCGGACGACTGGGGTTCGCACCATCTGCGATGACGCCGAGCGGACGAGAAAGCGGGTTTCGTAAATAAGCAAACGCGTGGCAGCACTCAGGTCGCGCACCCGAAGTACACTAGGGGGATCGGTATGCCAATAGGAACTGTGAAGTGGTTTAACGCCAGCAAGGGATATGGTTTTATTATCCCGAGCGACGGTGGCGCCGACGTCTTTGCCCATTTCTCGGCCATCGAGATGGAGGGATATAAGTCTCTGAAGCAGGGGCAACATGTGGAGTATGAAGTACAGGACGGTCCAAAAGGTCCGCAGGCCTCAAAGATCCGCACGGTTTCAGAGTAATCATTACAAGTTTGACGCTCATCGTTTCGAGACCCGGCCTCGGCCGGGTTTTTTGTGCCCGCCGCACTCGTCGAGCTCACCCTTGCGGCCCGCGCTGCAAGGCGAGCTAAGCCGTGGTTATACTTGAGCGACGACTGAATTAGCCTCGGCGGACATGGGGATGCAGCTCAAACCTAAGGAACATATTATCGTCGGCGTGTCCGGAGGTGTGGACTCGGCGGTCGCGGCGTGGCTGCTGAAACGACAGGGACATCGCGTCACTGGCGTATTTATGAAGAACTGGGAAGAGGACGACCAGGAGAACTATTGTGCCGCGGCCGAGGATTTCGAAGCAGCCCGTACCGTTTGCGAGCGGCTCGACGTGCCGCTGCGTTCAGTCAACTTCGCGACAGAGTACTGGGATCAAGTGTTCAGCGAGTTCCTGGCAGAAGTCGAGGCGGGGCATACGCCAAATCCGGATGTGCTGTGCAACCGTGAGATCAAGTTCAAGGCCTTTCTGGACTTTGCACTTTCGCTCGGCGCCGATCGGGTAGCGACCGGACACTACGCGCGTATCGATAGCGACGGCGGGTGTTACCGTTTGCTTAAGGGACTCGATGCCAACAAGGACCAGAGTTACTTTCTTTATGCGCTCGATCAGCACGCGCTTGCCAACAGCTGCTTCCCGCTCGGTGAGCTCACCAAACCACAGGTACGCGCGTTAGCGCAGGACGCTGGTCTGCCCAATTACGCACGTAAGGACAGCACGGGGATTTGTTTTATCGGCGAGCGACCGTTCAGGGCTTTTCTGCGTCGCTATTTGCCGCCGCGGCCCGGCGAGATCCGCACCTTGAGCGGCGAGCTGAAAGGCAGACACGAAGGGTTGATGTACTACACGATCGGCCAGCGCACGGGTCTCGGCATCGGCGGACCCGGCGGCCCCTGGTATGCGGTCGATAAGGACATGCGCGCCAACGTGCTGTACGTGGTTGAGGGTCGGGATCATCCCGCGCTGTACGGCGCCGAGCTGTACGCGCGTGACCTTCATTGGTTGGCCGGCGCCGGACCGCAGCTACCACTGCAGTGTAGCGCCAAGATTCGATACCGGACCGCGGCTGCACCCTGTCGAATCGAGACGGGCCCGAAGGAGACGCTCCGCGTTTCATTCCGGCAGGTGCAGCGTGCGATCACGCCGGGACAGTCGGTAGTTTTTTACGACAACGACATCTGTCTCGGCGGCGGCATCATCGCCTGGCGGCCGTCGCGAGACGAGCTTAAGGCGAGCGGCCGCGCTGCTTCGTGCTGAACGCGGGTAGTCCACAATCCGGTAAGATTTTACTACAATGGTGCCGTGGCCATTCCCTCGGTAAACCAGATCATCGATTTTCTCGCAACGCAGAAAGGTCGGTTGCCAAGCATCGCCAAAGAGGCCGGATTGGGATTAGAGTGGTTGCGCAAGCTCGTTGCCGGCCAGATCAACGACCCGGGCGCCAGCAAGATTGAGAAGCTGCGCGCGTACATGAGCGAGAAAACCGGCAGCGAGCCGGAGGCCGCGCGCGCCAGTCTGCTTGCATTGTCCCCGCTTGACGGCCGCTACCGACCAAAAGTCGAGCCGCTGCAAAGATTGTTCAGCGAATTCGGCCTGATTCGACAGCGCGTGCGTGTCGAGATCGAGTGGCTGCGCTACCTGTCAAATTGTCCCGAGGTCCCAGAAGTCCCCCCGTTCTCGCCAAAAGCCTCGGCGCACCTGGAAAAGGTGGCCAGCGAATTCTCTGAGGACGATGCCCTTCGCGTAAAACAGATCGAGTCTCAAATCAACCACGATGTGAAGGCAGTCGAGTATTTTATCCGCGAGAAGATTGAGGGTCATGCCGAGCTCGATGCCGTCCGCCAATTCGTCCACTTCGCCTGTACGTCAGAAGATATCAACAATCTCGCCTATGCCCTCATGCTCGGGTCCGCCCGCGACGACATCTTGCTGCCACGGA
>CAYGAS010000336.1:0-19590 GCA_964347935.1 uncultured Nitrospiraceae bacterium
GATTTTGCGACTATAGTTAGTACCTTACACGCGATCATTAATTCTTAGTATAAAATCGGCCGAAAAACAAACAAGGTCAATCCCCCTCTCGAGCCCGCTGCGGCCTCATACGTCACCGCGGAGACCCCCCTGGGGCTCATAAGGTGGATATAGCGTGCTTTTACCCGGAGCGGCGGGGCTTTAAACTGCTCTCCTATCGTGAGTTCAGACCTATGACCAATAACACCCAGCTATGACCGGATCGACCATCGCCTTTATCGGCGCCGGCAACATGGGCCGCAGCATGGCCGGCGGGCTGCTCAAAAGTGGTTGGGACCGGAGCCGATTGGTGCTCGCTGACAGCGACCCGCAGCAGCGCCGTGCAGTCGAACATCTGCTCGGGCTGCAGGTGTACGCCGATAACAGCGCGGCCGTGGCGGACGCGGATATTGTCGTGCTGGCGGTCAAGCCCCAGGTGCTGAGAGCCGTGGCCCAGGGACTGGCCCCGGTCGTCCAACAGAAGAGTCCGCTGATCGTTTCGGTTGCTGCCGGCGTGCGCATCGTCGATCTGGAACGCTGGTTAGGCGGGAACCTGGCCATTGTGCGTGTGATGCCGAACACACCGGCGCTCGTCGGCTCCGGCGCGTCGGCCATGTTCGCGAATCGGCGGGTTCGTGCCGAGCAACGCAACACGGCCGAATCAATCTTGCGTGCCGTCGGCGTTGCCGTCTGGTTGCCGCAGGAGGCACTGCTAGACGTGGTGACGGCGCTTTCCGGGAGCGGGCCGGCCTATTTCTTTTTAGTGATGGAGGCGCTCGAGCGCGCAGCCATCGACGCCGGGCTGGACTCCGCCACCGCCCGCTTGTTGACACTGGAGACGGCGTATGGCGCCGCCAAAATGGCGCTCGAAGGCGGTACCGACCCGGCCGAGCTGCGCCGACGCGTGACGTCGCCGGGGGGTACCACCGAGCGCGCGGTCCAGGTGTTACAGGCGGGACAGGTGGAGCGACTATTTGCTGAGGCTATCGACGCCGCGACTACGCGGTCGCGCGAGCTTGCCGATCTCTTGGGGGCGGATTGATGGGGGCTCCACTAATCAGAGCTGCACTTTTTCTGATTGACATACTGTTCTCGCTTTACATCCTCGCAGTGCTGCTGCGCTTTCTGTTCCAACTTGTGCGCGCAGACTTTTATAATCCTTTTTCGCAGGCACTGGTAAAGATTACCAATCCGGCACTGCTGCCGCTGCGGCGCATGATTCCCGGACTTTACGGCCTCGACTTGGCGGCGGTAGCGTTGTTGCTGATCCTGGAATGCCTGAAGAATTATCTGCTGCTGCTCATCGTCGGCCGCTCAGCAAATATGGTGGGTCTGTTGCTGTTCTCGGTCGCGGGCCTGCTCGAATTAACGTTGTATGTCTTCATTGTCACTACCTTCGCGCGCGTCATATTGAGCTGGTTCGTTCCCTACGGCTATCACAATCCCGTGCTCGGTCTGCTGAGAAGCCTCACTGAACCGCTCATGCGTCCGGCGCGCCGATTGATTCCTCCGTTCTCGGGTCTAGACCTGTCGCCCATCGCCGTCTTTATCTTGCTCTATCTGACCTTGATCATCGCGGTACAACCATTTAAGAGTTTCGGCGCCGGCTGGCTAGGGTAGGCGCATGTCCTGGTACCGCTGGGACGGCGACGACCTGATTCTTCGCCTGCAGATTCAAGCGCGCGCCGGGCGTGACGGCTTTGCCGGCGTGGTCGGCGACTGCCTAAAGGTGCGCATCGCCGCCGCACCCGTAAAGGGCGAAGCCAATACCCGCCTGATCGCCTTCCTCGCCCAAGAGTTCGGCACCGTCAAGACGGGCGTGGCGCTGCTGCGGGGACACAAGGCAAAGATCAAGGTTCTGCGTCTCGCGGCCCCGGCAAGGCTCCCCGCCGGGCTTGAGATCCGACCCGCTAGCGAGCCCGTTTAAGGCTTGTCGCGGTCGGCGCCGGCAGCATGCGTTGTCGTCGCAACCATGCGAGCCTTTTCCTCGACGCTCATCCGCCGCATTAGATACAGCACAAGCACAATGGCAGGAATCCCTGTCGCCGACGCATAAATAAAGAATGACACATAGCCATGGCCATCCACGATTAGACCCGAGAAGCCGGAAATGAACTTTGGCAAAAGGGTCATCAGCGAGCTGAACAGCGCATACTGGGTCGCCGTATAGGCAGTGTTGGTGAGTCGCGACAAATAGGCAATAAATGCCGATCCGGCGAGACCACCTGAGAAATTGTCGGCACTGATCACTACCGCCAGTCCCGCCAGACTCTTGCCGGTGATGGCCAGTTGTGCAAAAAGCAGGTTGGTCGCGGCAACGAGGACAGCCCCTAATAGCAGGATCGGCATGACCCCGAAACGTGTAACCAACGCTCCCCCGACGATGGCGCCGACAATGGTCATGACGACACCGAAGACTTTAGCGATATTTGCGATCTCGCTTAACGTAAAGCCGAGGTCGATGTAAAAGGGATAGGCCATATTGGCGAGCACGATGTCGCTGATGCGATAGATGCCGATGAACAACAAGATCAGCAGCGCCCACCAGCCGACGCGCTGGAAGAACTCGGTGAAAGGGCAAATGACCGCACCGATGAACCAGGCGATAGGGGCCCTCAACACATACGGCACATGGGCAGCACGCTCCAGGTAGTCGACGACGCGTTGCTCGCTCATCACCGTTTTGCTGTTGATCGCCCGATCCGGCTCGCGAACGACCAACACCGTCACGATCCCGATAAACATGCTCGCAGCCATGACGGTGTAGCTCGTGGTCCACGAGAGGTAGTGCGCCAGGTGCAAGGCACCGGCCCCGCCGACCAGGGCCGCGGCGACGCGCCAACCGCTCTGGTACATGGCCGCCATGGCGCCCTGGAGTTCGCCCGGGACAGCCTCAATGCGGTAGGCGTCAATGGCGACGTCCTGGGTGGCCGAGGCGAATGCCACCACTAACGCTAACAGTGCCATGGCGGCGACGTCCTGGGTGGGATCGGTTCGCGCCATACCGAGCAGGCCTGCGACAATCAGACCCTGCGCCAACAGCATCCATCCTCTTCGCTGTCCCAGCCAACGGGTCAGCAAAAATAAGGGCGCTCGGTCAACAACCGGCGACCAGAACACCTTGATCGAGTAGGTGATGCCGATCCAGGCGAAAAAGCCGATAGTGGTCCTATCCACACCCACATCGCGCAGCCAAGTCGACAAGGTGGTGAACACTAATGGGAACGGCAGGCCTGCCGCGAAGCCAAGAAACAACATGCCCACAACCCGCGGTTGGCGATAAACGGCAATCGCTTCGCGCCAGTGGTCAAGCGATCTTCGGGTCATCGGCAATCTAGAGCTCGTAGCGATAGTCGACGGTCAGCGGCGCATGGTCGGAGAACCGTTTGCGCTTATAAATGGACTCAGCGACAGCGGTCGCGGCGATGCCCGGCGTGGCAATCTGGTAATCGATGCGCCAACCGACATTCTTGGCCCAGGCCTGGCCGCGATTGGACCACCAGGTGTACTGGTCCGGCTTCGCGTTGAGCCGGCGAAACACGTCGACCAGGCCAAGGTCGGTCAACAGCTTGTCCATCCACGCCCGCTCCTCGGG
Organism: uncultured Nitrospiraceae bacterium; assembly: GCA_964347935.1. Lineage (GTDB taxonomy): Bacteria > Pseudomonadota > Gammaproteobacteria > Acidiferrobacterales > SPGG2 > SZUA-472. The sequence continues at coordinate 3,614 of CAYGAS010000336.1, forward strand.
CAGAAATCCGGAGTGCTTCTGGTTGCCACGCCAGTTTTTGAGGTCGATCGGCTTGTGTGCAATGTTCCAATCGCCACAGAAAATGTACTCGCGTCCATCCCTGCGTGCTGACTTAAGGAACGGCATGAAGCGCTTCATAAAGCGGTATTTCACCTGCTGGCGATGCTCACCACTTGATCCCGACGGTAGATACACCGAGACCACAGTAAGCCTACCGAAGTCCGCTTGGATGTAGCGTCCTTCGGCATCCGCCTCGCGCCAGCCGAGGCCGAGGCGCAGGCGGTCCGGTTGATGCCGACAGTACAGTCCGACGCCACTGTAGCCTCTTTTCTCTGCATCGTGGAAGTAACTATGAAACCCCTTGGGGTCGAGCATGCGCGGGGTCAGCTGCGCCACCTGGGCACGCAGTTCCTGCATGCACACAATGTCAGGCCGTTGCCGGTGCAGCCATTGAAAGAACCCCTTCCCAGCGGCAGCACGGATGCCATTCACGTTGATGGTGATGATGCGCATGATTGAAATGCAAGGCGACTTGTGGCTTGTATCGTGATTCTTGTATCTTGGCAACAATGAGGCCCTATCAGCGCGAGTTCCTTAGCTTCGCCACGGAGGTCGGCGCGATCCGCTTTGGCGAATTCCAACTGAAGTCGGGCCGCTTAAGCCCTTATTTTTTCAACGCCGGCGCGTTTAGCTCAGGCCGCGCACTTTCCCGCCTTGGAAGCTACTACGCAAAGGCTATCTTGGATGCGGGCGTGGCTTTCGACATGGTTTACGGACCTGCCTACAAGGGCATCCCCTTGGCCGTGGCCACCGCCATTGCCTTCGCCGATCAGCATCGCCGCGATGTGCCTTATGCCTTCAAGCGCAAGGAAGTCAAGGATCATGGCGAGGGCGGTATCATCGTCGGTGCACCCCTGCAAGGCGGCGTTGTCATTATCGACGATGCAATCTCCGCAGGGACGTCGGTGGCCGAGTCAGTCGGGGTTATTAAGGACGCGGGTGCCATTCCCACCGCCGTGGCGATCGCTCTCGATCGCCAAGAGCGCGGCCGCGCGGAGTGCTCGGCGGCGCAGGAAGTCGAGCGTAACTTTGGCTTGCCCGTTATAAGCATTGCCAATCTAGATATTTTGATGGCCTATCTGGCGGAAAGCGGCGAATCGGCCCACCATCTGCAGGCCATTGCCGCCTATCGTGAGACCTACGGCACCTGAGTCCCGCTCACATGCCGGCTTTGGGCCGCCGTAGGCGGGGACCGGTTGCGTCGGTTGACAATGCCGAAGGCCAGTGCCTATCTTGAGAAGAATTCCCTCTAAAACGCCTTTGGTGCTGCATGGCAAGGAATTGGGTTCTGTTGATGGTCGCGGCGGCGGTCTGTGTCCCGCTCACAGCGGCGCCTGTTCATGCTGCTAAATCCACCGGCGCCGTAAAAATCAAGAAATGCCAGGACGCTAACGGAAAGTGGCACTACGGCGATCGCGCCGCCGAAGAATGTGAGCGCTCGAAGATCATCGAACTGTCCAACCGCGGTGTGAAGCGGGGCGTGGTGAAGGCGCCGCCAACGACGGAGGAGCTGAAGGAGCGGGAAAAACAGCAGGCGGAGCTCGAGGAGGAGCGTAAACGAGCCGAAGAACAGGCGCGACGCGACCAGCAGCTGCTAGCCACCTACGGCCACGAGCAAGACATTATCTACATCCGCGACCGCAAATTGGCCCAAATCGAGTACACCATTAGCGCCGCCGACGCCACCATCAAGCCGCTGCGCGCCGCGCTCGAGCGGATGGAATCCCAGGCCCTTAAGGCGAAACAAAACGGCCGCGATTTGCCGCCGGACTTGGCGAGCCAGATAGACAAGACGCGAAAACAGATCATCCGCCATGAGGCCATGATTGCCACGAAAAGACAGGAGCAAGACGGCATCGTGCGCCAGGCCGAGGACGATTTGGAGCGCTACCGCGAGCTCAAGGGCCTCGAGGCGAGCTCAGGCGGCACCGGCACCAGTAATAATAGTACCCAACAATAAGTTAGCCCCGCTTTGCCGGCTTCGGGCTGCCCGGCCACGTTATCCGTGGCCAGGACCCTCCAACCTAGCGAGTTGACTCTACCCAGATTGCGCTATTGTCAGGCCACCCCCCTTGGGGCAATCTTATCTATCCCGACGTGTAACCCTACTATTTTTAGGGTTTCTCGTCTCCGTGGCAGCTTTGCGAGGCTTCACGGATCGGTCGTACCGATCCACAATCTGGCGATGCTGAATTATTGTGATGGCTGAGGCGGCTGTACCCACTCGCCGCTCGGCAGTATTCTGGCGCTTCGCGCCCCCAAAGGTACCCGAAGTAACATGAGCAAGCTTGTCAGTCCACACGGCGCCACTGAGCTGAAACCTCGTCTGCTGGAGGGCGGGGCATTGACCGAGGAGCGAGCGCGCGCGGCCACACTGCCCCAGCTAGCGCTGAGTTCCCGCGAGGTCGGCGATTTAATCATGATGGGCATCGGCGGCTTTACGCCGCTAGATGGTTTTATGACACGGGCGGATTGGGAGGGCGTTTGCGATGGCATGAAAACCGCGAGCGGCCTGTTCTGGCCGATACCGATTACGCTCTCCACGGAGCAGGCGACGGCGGACGGCATACGCGAAGGCGCAGAGGTCGCCCTGGTGGATGCCGAGAGCAGCCAGATCATGGCCACCCTGTTAGTGACGGAAAAGTACACCATCGACAAGGCGCATGAGTGTGTCAGTGTATTCAGGACCAACGACCCCGATCATCCCGGGGTGCGCATGGTGGTGGAGCAGGGCGAGGTCAACCTGGCGGGGCCGGTCAAGGTCTTGTCACAAGGCGAGTTTCCGCAAAAGTACCCGCAACTCTTCCTGACGCCGGCGCAAACCCGTCGCTTGTTCGAGGACAAGGGCTGGAGCACCGTCGCCGCCCTGCAGACACGCAATCCCATGCATCGTTCGCACGAATATCTGGCGAAGATCGCCATCGAGGTGTGCGACGGCGTGCTCATTCATTCCCTGCTGGGCAAGTTAAAACCCGGTGACATCCCGGCGGAAGTGCGCGCTCGTGCCATCGACACACTGTTGGAGCACTACTTCGACGCAGCGACCGCGGTGCATGCCGGCTATCCCCTCGATATGCGCTATGCTGGGCCGCGCGAGGCACTGCTGCACGCGCTTTTTCGGCAAAACTACGGGTGTTCGCATCTGATTGTCGGGCGCGACCACGCCGGCGTGGGCAGTTACTACGGGCCATTTGACGCGCACCACATTTTCGACGAAATCCCGCCCGACGCGCTGCAGACCCGGCCGCTGAAGATTGACTGGACGTTCTGGTGCCACCGCTGCGACGGTATGGCGTCCATGCGCACTTGTCCCCATGACGATTCGGCCAGATTGCTGCTGTCGGGCACGAAGCTGCGCAAAGCGCTGTCCGAAGGGGAACCGGTGCCGGAACATTTTAGCCGGCCGGAGGTGCTGGAAGTGTTGCGCCAGTACTACGCCGGCTTGTCGGACGCCGATAATGTCGAGGTCCACATGGCGGGTCATTCGGCACGATAACGGATATCGGGCTACTTGAGTTCAGATTCAGCCACTCACAGTCCAGTTTCAATTAAGGTTTACAGTCGAGACAGCCAGCCCGAATGGCGCCACGCGGTGATCAAAATACGCGCCCGCAGGCCGGCGCCAGGCAAGGCCGCGGACCGGAGTCTGGATCTATTCGATCTGTGCAGTTAGGATGTCGATGGACGGCGGGAGCTCGTTAAAAGACATGGGTTTAATAGGGTTTTTGCACTCGAGTCCGCGCTGATCAATACTCTGCTTGATGATGAAACAAAACGGATGAAATTCGGCGGGCAGATACGCAAACAGGTGCTGTTTGCGGAGCTCACGATAGCGATCAACCACCCTGCGGTGGCGAAGCCTGTGGCCCGGCGGAGGGCACAGCGCTAGAAAGCGGGCCTTGGGGAGATCGATTCGTAATAAAAACGAAATAGTGGTTAGAGGCTTAAACACCCCCTTGGATAGGGGGTTTTTTTTGGCCGCAAGCTAACTTTCTCACGCCAGTGGGCTTGACATAGTGTAGCTCAGACACTATCCTTCATAGCTTAGTGTAATGGTTACACTAATGTAATTATGGCCTACTGCTACAACTACCCCCATCCCGCCGTCACGACCGACATCGTGATTTTCAGCATTCGCACGGAAAAGCTGCAGTTGCTGCTCGTTAAGCGCGGGCGCCCGCCGTTCGCTGAGAGCTGGGCACTTCCCGGGGGATTCGTTGGCATCGACGAGGATCTGCATGACTGCGCGCTGCGCGAGCTCGAAGAAGAAACCGGGCTCGCCGGTGTTTACCTGGAGCAGCTTCACACCTGGGGCAAACCCGCGCGCGATCCGCGCGAACGCGTCATTTCCGTTGCCTATTACGCCCTGATCCCATCAGACAGACTTAGCGTACGACCGGCCAGCGATGCCAAAGCCGTGGCGTGGTTTGCGCTGCAAGACTTACCGCCAATGGCGTTTGATCATGCCGATATCGTGGTCATGGCTCACCGGCGTCTGGTAGCAAAGCTCGACTATTCGACAATCGCCTTCCAATTCATGCCTGAAACATTCACCTTGAGTGAGCTGCAAACGGTTTACGAGATCATCCTCGGTGAACGTCTCGACAAACGCAACTTCCGTAAGCGCGTGCTGTCGCTCGACCGCATCGAGAAGACCGGTGAGCTACGTCGCAATGGCAATCATCGTCCAGCGAGCCTGTACCGACTCAAGTTCCCAGGCAAGGTCGAGATCATCAAGTAGGTTCAGTGAAAAATAAGATGCAAGAGCAGCTTGAGAGAGGTCCGTGATGAGCAGAGCGCTATCGAGCCCATTGGCCAAAGAGATTGAGACCGTGGCCGTGCCGACGCCTAAGGTGGACGGCACCGAGCTCATAGACAAGATCAAACGCCTGCTCATCGAGCAGGATGCGGTGCTGGTGGCACATTACTACACGTCCGCGGCGCTGCAGGATCTGGCAGATGAAACGGGAGGGCTGGTGTCGGATTCGCTCGAGATGGCTCGCTTTGGCCATGCCCACCCGGCGCAGACGCTGGTGGTTGCGGGCGTACGCTTCATGGGCGAGACCGCCAAGATCCTCAATCCGGAGAAGCGCGTGATCATGCCGGAATTAGGGGCCACTTGCTCCCTCGATGTAGGTTGCCCGATTGACGAGTTTTCCCGTTTTTGTGATGCCCATCCGGAGCGGACAGTGGTCGTCTACGCCAATACCAGCGCCGCGGTGAAGGCCCGTGCCGACTGGGTGGTTACCTCAGGAATAGCCGTTAAGCTGATTCGATATCTCTCTGGGCGCGGCGAAAAGATCTTGTGGGCACCAGACCGTTACCTTGGCGACTACGTGCGAAGGACCACCAACGCGGATATGGTGCTGTGGCAGGGGTCTTGTGTGGTCCACGAGGAGTTCAAGGCCGACCTGCTGCGTGCGGCAAAAAACAAACATCCTGATGCGGCCGTGCTGGTACACCCCGAGTCGCCTGCCGGGGTGATCGCCCAGGCCGATGTAGTGGCTTCGACCACGGGTATTATCGAGGCTGCCAAGCAACTCAGTGCGCGCAAGTTTATCGTCGCTACCGATAGTGGCATCCTGCACAAGTTGCGTCAGGCAGCTCCTGACAAGGTCTTCCTCGAGGCCCCGACCGCCGGTGTCGGCGCAACATGCGAAAGCTGTGCGCACTGTCCCTGGATGGCGATGAACAGCCTCGAGAAGCTCCATCATGCCCTGAAGCATGGCGGCAACGAAATCGTCATTGACGAGTCGGTGCGGCGACAGGCTATCCGGCCCATCGAGCGCTTGCTCAAATTCGCGCGCGACCATAAAGCGTCGACCCTAGGAGCAGATAGCCCCGCGGTCGCCGCTTGCCGGTGAACGCGCCTCAATCACCGCTCGCATATTTCCCGAACGACTACTTTGCCGCGCGTGAGCGCTTTGTGGCGCTAGCGGGGAGGGCCGGCGCGAACATGAGCGCGTACCCCCTTGCCGCCCGCGGCCCGCGCTCTGCGCCACTCAGTATTGACACGGCCTACTTCGGCGACCCGTCGCCGAGTCGCCTATTGCTTGTCAGCTCGGGCATCCACGGTGTCGAGGGTCTGGCGGGCAGTGCGCTACAACAGCGCTATATCGATAAGCTTGCCGATGGCCTGGCACTTCCGGAGGGTTGTGGCATATTGCTGGTTCATGCGCTCAACCCCTACGGCTTTGCCTGGCTTCGGCGCGCGAACGAAAACAATGTCGACTTGAACCGCAATGCTTTGCCGACCTTCCCCGGTCCCGCTAACAATGCTTATGCCAAGTTGGCCACTCTGCTCAGCCCCCGCTCATCTCGGCTAACGGCGGATTTCTTTACGGCCAGGCTGTTGCTATGCGCCCTGCGCTACGGTCGGCATACGGTGTTGCAAGCGGTCGCTGGCGGACAGTATGCCTTTCCCCAGGGTCTGTTCTACGGTGGTAACGAGCACCAGGAGTCGATCCGCGTATTCGCAAATATACTGGCCAGCCCACCCATTGCGCGGGTACGGCACCTGCTGCATATCGATCTGCATACGGGTCTGGGTGCCTACGGTCGTTACAAGTTGTTGCCAGCGCACGTGCAAGACGAATCGGGCCTGCGGGACCTAGGTACATGGTTTGGACACCAGGCAGTGGCCGCCAGCCGCAGACGCGGAGTCGGCGCGTATGAGGTCAGCGGTCACATCGGTGCCCTGAGTGCGCGCATACTGAGTGAAGCCCGTGTGTACGCGTTGACACTCGAGTTCGGTACCTACTCGCTATTGCGCGTGATAAGGTGCCTGCGCCGGGAGAATTGGCTACACCATCACGAACCTAAGGACAGCGCCGTGAGTCAGCGATCTAAAACTGAAATAGTACAGTGCTTCTGCCCAAAGGCCCCGCGTTGGCGTCGGCAGGTATTAGAACAAGGCACGGCTGTGCTCAAACAGGCGTGTCGCGGATTTTTCGCGGCGGCCAATGCCTAGTTGCTGATGCCACGACGCCGCGGAATGGAGGGCGCCGCCCACGCCCACGTCTAGTTTTTCCAGGCATGGCACAGATCCAGGACCAGCAAGAATCTCTCATTTTCGCTCGGCTGCGTGCGCCGCTAGGACATGGGCAACTAGGCAACTAGTCGGGCAGTCGTCTCAAGACGAGGCTCGCGTTGGTACCACCGAAACCAAAGCTGTTAGACATCACTGTGCGCACAGCCGCGTTATCCAGCCGCTCACGAACAATGGGCATGCCTTCGGCACCCGGGTCGAGGCGTTCGATGTTCGCCGACGCACAGACAAACCCTGATTCCATCATCAACAGCGAGTAGATCACTTCGTGCACGCCGGCAGCGCCGATGGCATGGCCGCTGAGCGACTTCGTCGAGCTGATCAGCGGCACATGCTCGCTAAATACCGTCTTGATTGCTTCGATCTCGCAGATATCGCCCGCCGGCGTGCTGGTTCCATGGGCGTTGATGTAGTCGACGGGACTGTCGACAGTGGCCAGCGCCTGGCGCATACACCGCGCCGCGCCGTCCCCCGACGGCAGCACCATGTCGAAGCCATCCGAGCTCGCCCCGTAGCCAACCACTTCAGCATAGATCTTGGCGCCGCGCGCTCGTGCATGCTCAAGCGCCTCCACCACCACCACGCCGCCGCCGCCCGAGATGACGAAGCCGTCGCGATCGGCGTCGTAGGGGCGCGATGCTGTCTGCGGCCGGTCATTGAACTTCGAAGACAGCGCGCCCATGGCATCGAACACCAGTGTCATACACCAGTGCACTTCGTCGCCGCCACCGGCGAACACGATATCCTGCTTGCCCAGCTGGATGAGCTCGGCCGCATGACCGATGCAGTGGGCGCTGGTAGCACAGGCCGAGCTGATCGAGTAAGTAACGCCCTTGATATGGCAGGTCGTCGCCAGGCAGGCAGCATTGGTGCTTGCCATCGTCCGCGGCACGGTAAACGGATTTACCTTGCGCGCACCCTTTGTTCGCAAGACATCATAGGCACGCAATATCGTCTCCGTAGATGCCGCGCCAGACCCTGCGATCAAGCCGGTGCGTTCGTTGGACACCTCTTTCGCTTCAAGCCCCGCATCCTCGATCGCTTGCAGTAGCGCGAGGTAGTTAAACGCGGCTCCGTCGCCCATGAAACGCCTGAGCTTGCGGTCAATATACTCATCCAGCTTGAGGCGGATAGGCGCATGCACGTGGCTGCGAAAGCCGAGGTCCGCATATTCCTGGTGATGCTCGATGCCGGAGCGGGCAGCGCGCAGGGCAGCGCGCACTTCTTCCTTGTTATTACCGAGGCTCGAAACGAGGCCTACACCCGTCAGAACTACACGCCGCATGCGGCCACTCCCTTTTCACAGCCAGGCGATCGATACACGAACAGCGAGCAACCGGCCATTGCCATCCTGTGACACGAAAGCACTCTTAGAGACACGTCCTTAGTGACCTGAGACGTCGCTGACGATCGCTACCCACGACACGGGCATACGACCTACCCTTGGTGTGAGCCAGGAAGGACTGTGGTGCCGACGGGTTTCTTATGCCAGAGACAGTGTAACCCCGGCAGGTTTTGACGGAAAGCCGTTGCCTTGCCTGCGGCCTTACTACTGTCGCTACCGCCAACCGAGCCGTTTGCGCCTTCCTTGCAAATGCGCCGGTAGGCGCAATCTGGGATAATCGCATAACCGCGGACGCCACCCATGCTGCGTACGATCAAGCGATTCTTCGACACACGCATCGCCGCGCCGGCGACAACCCCACAAGCGGGCCATGACCGTCGCCTCCAGGTGGCCACGAGCGCCATGCTGATAGAGATGGCCCGCGCCGATTTTGAGATCCAACCCCAGGAGCTCGCCGCCATCGCCCGAGCCGTGCAGACCACCTTCGACATCTCCGCGGGTGAGACCGAGGAGCTGCTGCGCTTGGCCGAAGAGGAGGTCAGCCAAGCAACTGACTACTATCAGTTCACGTCCTTGATCAACAGATCGTTCAGTCCCGAGGAGAAAGTGCGTGTGGTCGAACTGATGTGGCGGGTTGCCTTTGTCGACGGCAAATCAGACAAGTACGAGGACCACTTGGTGCGCAAAATCGCCGGCTTACTGCATGTCTCACACAAGGACTTTATTGCCGCCAAGCACCGGGCACGCGCCGCGCACACGGGAATCTGAAGGCAACCGACCGGCCGCAACCAAGTCGAGTATATTGTGGAAGCACGCGCCGTCCAGTCACAGGAATACCGCATCGAGCTCGAGCCTTACTACGAACCGCTGGGGCAAGAGATAAAGCTTTTTGAGGCGGCTCACAAACAGCGACTGCCGGTTTTACTCAAAGGTCCCACGGGTTGCGGCAAGACACGCTTCATGGAACACATGGCGTGGCGTCTGCAGCGTCCACTGATTACTGTCGCCTGTCACGATGACCTGACGGCCGCCGACCTGGTCGGCCGCTATCTCATTACCGCGGGAGAAACAGTGTGGGTCGACGGCCCGCTCGCTCGCGCAGTACGCGTCGGCGCCATCTGTTATTTAGACGAGATCGTCGAGGCGCGCAAAGATACCACCGTCATCATCCACCCACTGGCAGACGATCGACGAATGCTGCCGATGGAGAAAACCGGCGAGCTGCTATGTGCGCCGCCGGAGTTCTGTCTTGCCATCTCCTATAACCCCGGCTATCAAAACGTGCTGAAGGATCTGAAGCAAAGCACCCGTCAGCGTTTTGTCGCCATCGAATTTGACTATCCCGCGCCAGCGCTGGAACAAAAAATCGTTCAGCACGAGACCGATCTCGACGACGAGACGGCCGCCAAGCTGGTGCAATTCGCGGCCATGACGCGAAGGCTCAAGGGCAGCGGACTGGATGAAGGGGCGAGCACGCGGCTGCTGGTCCACGCCGGCAAACTGATGAGCGCCGGCGTTGATGTGGCCGCCGCCTGCCGCGGTGCCATCGCCGAGCCGTTGACCGACGACCCGGAAATGCTCACCGCCGTTGATGAGCTGAGAGCGTCATTGTTCTAAACGCGATTGGCAAGGAACAAGAAATTCCGATGGCTCACCGGTCGCCATCGCCAATACCGTCCTCGCTGCTGACTTGATCACGCATGTCTGACAAGCCGCTGCACATCGAGAAGATCGAACAGAGGCTCGACGAATATCTCGATGCGGTCCTGTCATCGCGACGCAGCGCACGCGGCCTGGCACAAGCGCTAGCACAATTTGCACGGCCCGAGCAGGAGTTCGTGCTGCGCTGGGTGGACATCATCGCCAAGACAAACGCCGAGCTGGCTTACCAGTTTGCCCGCCGTGCGCCCGATAGCCTGAAAATGCTCGATACACCCGGCATCGAGAACTGGGTGATACAGGCCATGGATGTGTATGACAGCAACGGCTTGTATCCCGCGGTCGCGGTACTGGATGAGCTTCCGCAATACACACAGGCGTTGCAAGCGCGTATCAATGGCGTTCGTTTCGACGACGTTGCCGGCGTCATCCAGTTGTTCCTGCAGGGGCTTTCGGGCCGCGAACTCAAACTGCAGGCCAGCGAGGAAGTGTACACGGACACACAGACGCTGTTCCTGCCCCCGCGGCTTACGTTGTTCAGTGAAGCGCGCGACAACTTTTGCCTGTATAAGGCCATGGCAACACACCTGTGGGCGCAGACTCGGTACGGCACCTTGCGAGTACCGGCGAGGCGCAACGCTGATGCGAGCGCTGTCGGCTTGGTTCTCTCCCGAGTCGGTGCCGATTTTGGCGATCCGGCCAAGGCCATGCGTGTTTTCCATGCCCTAGAGACCGTACGCCTCGATGCACGCATCGGCGCCGAGTTTGCGGGTCTACAAAGAGAGATGGCGCAGCTGCAAGAGAAGCTCGGCGGAGTCCGCTACCCGTCTGCCTGGCGCGCGCCGGTTAAGCGCTTGCGGCGCGCGGATGCGTCTGTTGAGGACAGTCTTGCGTTACTGCCACAGCTATACGAATCCGAGCTGCCGACATCGCTATGTTACCAGGGCGTCCTATTTCCGGAGCGCGTCGAACGCATATTAAGTGAACGCATTGCGCGTGAACACAACGCCCTTAACATAGCACTCACGCGCCTGCTGCCGGATCTTAAGCAAGATCCTGCAGCCCTGACTGATGATGTGCTCGAGCGCTTCCGCGTCCAGACCAACTACGATGCACAAGGTTCGGAACGCAGCGATCTTGAGCTACAGCTAGACGGGAAGCCAATCGTGCCTGCCGATGATCTGCGCGCATTGATCACTTCCATCATTCAGGATTTCGGCAACATTCCACCCGCGTACCTGCACGCGGGGGGCAGCGGCTACCCTCGCCAGCGCGCGAGCCAAAAAGGCCCGGCCGATGTCTGGCAGGGCGCTCACCATGAAGAAGGTACGTTCTTTTACAACGAGTGGGACTATCGACGCCAACACTATAGAAAGAACTGGTGTGTGCTGCGTGAGCTCGACGTGCACCCGTTCGACAAACCTTTCGTCGAAGACACGCTGAACAAGTACGACGGTCTGGTGGCACATCTCAGAAGAACCTTTGAAGCCTTGCGCGGCGAGTACAAGTTGCTCAAGCGGCAAAAAAACGGGGACGACATCGACTACGATGCGGTGGTCGAGGGCTACGCCGACATGCGTCATGGCATAGAAATGAACGAACGCCATTTCGTCAGTAAACACAAGCTTGATCGAAACATTGCCGTGATGTTCATGGTCGACATGAGCGGTTCAACGAAAGGCTGGGTCAACAACGCAGAGCGTGAGGCGTTGGTCCTGCTATGCGAGGCCCTCGAGATCCTCGGGGACCGCTACGCGATCTACGGCTTCTCGGGCATGACGCACAAGCGCTGCGAGCTTTTCCGCATCAAAAGTTTTACCGAGCCCTACGACGAGGCAGTGCGGGCCCGGATCAGCGGTATGCGACCGCAAGATTACACGCGCATGGGGGTCATTATCCGCCATCTCAGCCGACTGTTGCAGGACGTCGATGCCCGCACCAAGCTCCTGATTACACTGTCAGACGGCAAACCCGATGATTACGACGGCTATGGTGGCGACTACGGCATTGAGGACACGCGCCGGGCACTGATCGAGGCCAAGCAACTGGGCATTCACGCGTTTTGCGTGACCATCGACACCGAGGCACGTGATTACTTGCCGCACATGTGCGGCGCCGTTAACTATACGCTCATCGACAAAGTAGAGCGGTTGCCACTGAAGGTGGCCGACATCTACCGCAAGCTGACGTTTTAGACGTTCTTGTAGTCCGGATCTAGCCAGCAAAGCGGCAGACGTTCACCCGAGGGAAAAAGCAACGCCGATTTGGCAAATGGCTCGGCATCCTGCAATTCCTCGCCGGCGTGGTAACGTCCCCGCACCATCGGCTTGCATGGATCGAAAAGCGCTGCGACATCGAGGATCTCGACCAAATCGCCCGTTTGCGCGTGCTTGAGATAGACACCCGTCGACGACATCCGCTTCGCTGCTCCTGGTCGCCAAATTGCGTTGACTACGAAGCTAACACACCGAATCTGCAGGCGTCCACCGAGCGCCGCGTGCTGACTTACTGAGCGCGCCTGGTCTTGACCCTGCCTTTAACGACCGTCAGGCGCTCTGCCTTGCGCGGTGCCAACGCAAACTCGTGGGTCGTACCGGGCTTCAACTTCAGGCGCTTACCCTGCACATTGACTGTCACCGGATCGGGGCCGTCCTGGTCAATCGACAGGCTAAATCTCTTGTCATCAATGTCGAGTTCGTACCATTGTCCACGATGACGCAGCCGCAAATGTAAGCCATGCAGGTGTGGCGGCAGTCGGGGATAAAAGGCGATTACCTCAGCCGTGGTGTCGATGCCCGCGTAGTGACGCAACACGATATCCACTGTGCCCGCCATGGCGCCCAAGTGTATACCCTCGGCTGTCGTCCCGCCCTGTACGTCCGCCACATCGCTCTCGAGTGCGGCACAGAACATGCCCCAGGCATGGCTGCGATCGATACGATCAAGCACGGAGGCGTGTACTACTTTGCTCAAAGTGGAGCCGTGTGAGGTACGTTGCATGTAGTAGTCTACATTGCGTTTTACCATGTCATCATCGAATTCATAGCCGAGCCTCAGGAAGATTCGACGAAGCTCCTTCGGCGGCAACAGGTAAAACAGCATCAGTACGTCAGCCTGTTTTGACACCTTGTAGCGATCCGGTGAGGCGCCTTCGGCCTTGAGGATGCGGTCGAGCCGCTCGATGTTGCCGTATTTGTCCCTGTAGCCCTGCCAATCGAATTCGTCCAGCTTTTCATAGCCCTGAAACTGGCTGATGATGCCCTCGCCATGAAACGGGATCGTCATCTTGCAGGTGATATCGGTCCAGCGTTTGAGTTCTTCGGCCCGCAAACCGATCTTCTGTCGCAGCTCGCGACTGCGTTCCGGCGTGAGCAGATCGAGGACCTCCAACGCCCGTTCCAGCACCCAAACCGCCATCACGTTGGTGTAGGCATTGTTGTGAAGACCCGGCTCATCGGAGTCCGCATATTTTTCGTGATATTCATCCGGGCCCATCACGCCTTTGATCTCGTAACGCCTGCTGCGTTTGTTGTAGCTGGCAATGTTGGCCCAAAAGCGGGCGATCTCCAGGATCATCTCGGCGCCGTAGAAGGACATGAACTCCCGGTCGCCGGTAAGCATGAAGTACTGCCAGGTGTTGTAAACGATGGCGACATTGACGTGGCGCTGGCGGCGGCTGAGGTCGGCTCCCCATGTACCCGAGCGCGGATTGAGATGTACGACCTGGGTTTCTTCGCGCCCGTTGCTGCCGCTCTGCCACGGATACATAGCGCCGTGATAGCCTTCCTGCTGCGCCAGACAGCGGGCCGTGTTGAGCCGCCGGTAACGATACAGCAACAGACTGCGGGTGATCTCGGGGATGCGAAAGGTGTAAAAGGGGAAGATAAACAGCTCATCCCAGAAGATATGCCCGCGGTAGGCCTCCCCATGCAGGCCCCTTGCGGGCACGCCGGCGTCCCGGCCGATACTGTTCGGTGACACCGACTGCAGCAGGTGAAAGATGTGCAAGCGCACCACGGCCTGCTCGGAGTCGCTTGATTCGATCGTCACGTCACACTTGCGCCACAAGGCCTGCCAGGCGGTCATGTGCGAATCCAGCAGCTCGTCGAAACGCCCGCAGCGCTCAAGCGCCAGCAACGCTTCCTGCGAGGGCTCGCTGATTGCCCAGTCGCGCGAGCTGTACAGCGTCACGACTTTCTCCACCGTCGCCGTTTGCCCTGCGGCAAGATTGAACACGAGCTCTTGGCCGACCGATTCTGTCTCGTCCAGCAAGCGCCGTTGCGCGGCGATCTCGGTGGGACCCGCGTACACGCGTGTGCGGGCGGCCTCGGCTACGCCGATATGTGACTGTGTGGTTTGCACCAACAAATAAACCGTATCCGTGCCGTGTGCACCGCGCGCTATCGTTTGCAGATGCTTGGAGTTGAGTTCGCGATAGCGCGCCACGCCGGCGTTGATCACAGATCCATCGAGCGCCGAGCACACGGTGACCTTCCCGCTCCAGTTCTCCGGCGTAATCTGGTACTCGATCGCGGCCACGTGGGGCTCGGCCATGTGCACAAAGCGACGGCTACTGACTGTCGATTCGCGGCCCTGATGGTCGCGAAAGCGAATGCTGCGTTTCAAGAGTCCGGCCTTCATGTCAAGCTCTTGGCGATAGGCAAGGATTTCGACTGCCATCAAATTGAACCAGTCGCCATCCTCGGCACGGAACCTGAGCGCTAACCAATTGGGGAAGTTGACCAGGTCCTCGTTGATGAGGCCACGACCGGCGATAAAGCTTTCCAGACGATTGTAGCCACCGGCGAGGTACGTGCCTGGATAATGGATCTCGTCAGCCTGCGCTTCCTCGGCAGCACCGCGGGTAGCAAAACAGCCGTTGCCGAGCGTGCACAGCGCTTCGCGCAGCGCCTGCTTCTGCGGATCGAAACTGTCGTAAACAAGCGACCAGTCGTTCATGAGGCACTAGCACATGTAAGCGCGGTGAGAAGCTGCAAGAACTGCCTGACCTCTTCGGTGTCACGCAAGGAGTAGTCAGCCGCTGAAGGCCGCGGGGCATCGGTCACGAGCACACCGATGCCGCGCTCTTTGAGAGCGGCAAATGCATCCTCGTCGGTCACGTCGTCCCCCACGTAAATCGGCAACACCTCCGGTCCATTGAGGTGCAGTGCCTCAAGCAACCAAAGCACCGCCTTGCCCTTGTCCCAGTCGATCTTCGGTCGGATTTCAAACACCTTCTTGCCATGACGCTTGTGCAGGGTTGGAAAATCCGCCAACGCAGCGTCCACGGCCCGTTCTACCTCTGGCACGCGTTCGGGGGCCGTGAGGCGATAATGTACGGACAGCGAATACAACTTGTTCTCGACAAACGCGCCTTCTATTTCCGCGATGGCCGCTTCGATGCGCTTGCTGATGGCATCGACGGCAGATACAAATTGCTTGCCGGGCTCGTAGGAGATCTCCGTGTGGCCGGGGCCGCTGATCTCAAATCCATGGTTCCCGGCATAATACAGGTCGCCAAGGCCGACCAAGCGGGCGACGTCAGCGAGGCCTCTACCACTGACAATCGCGGTGGGACAACAATGCCCGAGCGCGTCCACCGTGTCACGCATCGCCTGGGTCATGACGGCAAGCTCGGGGCGCGCCACGATCGGTGTCAGGGTACCGTCGTAATCGAGGAACACGGCTGCCTGCCGCCCCGCTAGGCGCTGCTCGATCTCCGTGCGATGGCTAAGGGCTGACGGTAATGCCGCAGCAAACCACGCATCGATGGCCTCGACACTGGTCTCCGCGAGATCACTGACAACCATATCCGCCCCGTGGCTGGCAAGCGCCTCACGATTGTGGCCTCGATCGATACCGATC
>CAYGAS010000337.1:0-11391 GCA_964347935.1 uncultured Nitrospiraceae bacterium
CGATGCCGCTCGCCTCGAGCTTATCCGGCGGATGCTTGCCATCGCGCGTAATGACGCCGCCTGGATCTGGGGCCTGCATCCCAAACAGTTCAACCTTGAGCATGCCTGGCTGTTCAACAATAAGCCACACAACATGGCGAACAACACCGTCAAGTATCTGCGCCTCGACCCGCGGTTGCGGGCGCAGCGACGCCAGCAGTGGAATCCGCCGGTGCTCTGGCCGCTGGGGGTCATGGTGGCGCTGGCTCTGGTCGGTGTGGTTCCCGCTGCCGTCACCTACCTGCGCCAGGAGTGGCGGGTCGAGCGGTGACGGCCTACATCGTCCGCCGGATCCTCTACGCGATTCCGATCCTGATCGGCGTCAACCTTCTGACCTTTACGCTGTTCTTCTTCGTCAACACGCCCGATGATATGGCGCGACTGCACCTCGGCGTGAAACGCGTGACCCCGGACGCGATTGCGCGCTGGAAAGCCGACCACGGTTATGACAAGCCGTTGTTGTATAACACAAGCGCAAGTGGCGTAAGCAAGTTGACCAACACCATATTTTTCCAACATTCGCTGAAGCTGTTTGTGTTCGATTTCGGCAAGGCCGATGACGGACGGGATATCAGCCATGATGTCGGAAACCGAATGTGGGCAAGCCTGGCGATAGCGCTGCCGACCTTGCTTATCGGCGTCGCTGTCAATATTAGCTTCGCCATGCTGCTGGCGTTCTTTCGAGGAAGCTATCTGGACACCTCGGGCATGGTGGTGTGCGTCATCATGATGTCCATATCGATGTTGTTTTACATCATCGGCGGGCAGTACCTGTTCAGCAAGTTGCTGCACCTGGTACCGATCTCGGGCTATGAGCCAGGTTGGACCGCAGCCAAGTTCGTGATCTTGCCGGTGCTCATCGGTGCGATCGGCGGTATTGGCGCCGGCACGCGCCTGTACCGGACGTTTTTTCTCGAAGAGATCAACAAGGACTACGTGCGAACGGCGCGGGCCAAGGGCTTGTCGGAGGCCCGCGTGCTGTTTCGCCATGTGTTGAAGAATGCGATGGTGCCGATCCTGACCGGCGTGGTAGTGGCGATTCCGCTGCTGTTCATCGGCAGTCTGATCATGGAGTCCTTCTTCGGTATTCCCGGGCTGGGGAGCTACACGATCGACGCGATCCGGCATCAGGATTTCGCCATTGTGCGGGCGATGGTATTTCTGGGATCCGTGCTTTATATCGTTGGTTTGATCTTGACCGATATCAGCTACACGATGGTCGACCCGCGTATTCGTTTCCAGTGACACCCCCAATCCCTCCCCCATGAGGGGGGAGGGGATGGAGGCTTGAGGACAGAACACAACATGCCATTTAGGTTTGTTTGGTTGTGGACCGATGTGCTGATCTACGTGCTCGTGGCGGCAGCGATCGCGTTCGCCCTCTACGCGCGTCGGCACGAACATCTGCGAGCGCCGTGGCGCCAGGTCCGCCGCCGGGCGCTGGCGATGGGCGCGCTCGTCGTACTATCGGCCTACATCGCCGTCGGTCTGCTAGACAGCATTCACCTGCAGCGCCGGCTTGATCAGCCGGGCGCGGGGGGCGCGGTACATTACGCGCCGGCGATCGAAAGCCTGCTCGATCTGCTGTGTGCGCCGTTGCGCGAGCGCAGTGAGCGCTCTTACTCGGCGCCGCTGGCCCTGTACGCTTACAGCAAGGAGACCGTGGCCTTGCCCGACGGGCGCGTCAGCTTTAGCTATCAGCGGCTCAAATACGGCGGTGCGCATCTGCGCGACGCCAGCGAGCGTCGCGGCGACATCGCGCGCCGCGCCATGGCAGGTTTGCTAGCGGCGACGGCCAGCTGGTTTGTCCTGGTCGCCGGCATCGCGCTATGGCGGCGCCGTCGGCACGGCGAGCCCCTGAGGGCGGCGCTGGCCGGGATCGTGGCGGGCCGTGGCGACACACCCTGGCGCACGATCCTGGCAGTGACATGGGCATTGCTGGCACTTGCGGGCGTGGCGCTCAGTCTGGCCGGCCCCTACCACCTTCTCGGCACGGACCAAGTCGGCCAGGATGTGTTCTACAAATCGCTCAAGAGCATCCGCACAGGTCTCGTCATCGGTACGCTCACTACCTTGGTGATGTTGCCCTTTGCACTGGTTTTCGGCGTGACCGCGGGCTACTTCCGCGGCTGGGTAGATGATGTGATCCAGTACCTCTACACGACCGTGAGCTCTATTCCCGGAGTTCTGCTCATCGCGGCCGCCATCCTAAGTCTGCAGGTCTATATCGCCACACACGAAGAGGCCTTTGCCACCATAGCCGAGCGCGCCGACCTGCGTCTGCTGTTTCTGTGCTTCATCCTCGGTGTGACGACCTGGACCACACTGTGCCGCTTGTTGCGCGGGGAAGCGCTCAAGCTGCGAGAAGTCGACTATGTACAGGCGGCGACAGCATTGGGCGTCGGACACGTGCAGATTATGGGTCGGCATATCCTACCGAATGTGATGCATTTGGTGCTCATTACGGTCGTGCTCGATTTTAGTGGCCTGGTGTTGGCCGAGGCTGTGCTGTCGTACGTCGGCGTAGGCGTCGATCCGAGCATGAACAGTTGGGGCAACATGATCAACGGCGCACGCTTGGAGATGGCCCGCGAGCCCATCGTCTGGTGGAGTCTGGCAGCCGCCTTTACTTTCATGTTCGGGCTGGTGTTGGCCGCCAATCTTTTTGCCGACGCCGTTCGCGATGCCTTCGATCCGCGACTAAGAAGATGACAGCTACCTTGTTGCGGGTCGAGGGCCTGAAGACCTGGTTCGACACTCCGGAGGGCATCGTTCGCGCCGTCGATGGCATCTCGTTTGACATCGCACGCGGCGAGACATTGGCCTTGCTGGGAGAGTCGGGTTGCGGCAAATCCGTGTGCGCACTCTCCCTGCTGCGCTTGGTTCCCAGGCCAGCAGGCCGATTGGTCGAGGGGGCGATTTGGCTCGATGGGGAGGATCTGTTGCGGCTTCCGGAGCGTGACATGCGCAAGGTGCGCGGGAAACGCATCGCCATGATCTTCCAGGAGCCGCAAACGTGTCTTAATCCAGTGTTGACGATCGGCGCGCAGATCGGTGAGGCGCTTGCGGGTCGTGCAGACGTGCGTCAGCGTGCAGTGGAGCTGCTCAAGGCCGTAGGAATTTCAGATCCGCAACGGCGCATCGACGAATACCCACATCAACTCTCGGGCGGCATGAAACAGCGGGCGATGATCGCGATGGCGTTGGCGACCCGCCCTGATCTGCTGATCGCCGACGAGCCCACGACGGCGCTCGACGTGACGATTCAAGCGCAGGTTCTGGCGTTGCTGCGGGAGTTGCAACAGCAGACGGGTATGGCCATCCTGCTGATTACCCACGACCTCGGCGTGGTCGGCCAGACGGCCGATCGCGTCGCCGTGATGTATGCCGGGGAAATTGTTGAGACCGCGACGCGGCAAGAGTTATTTACCCGGCCGCGGCATCCGTATACACAAAAGCTGTTTCAGTCCATGCCGGGGCGCGGCAAGCGTGGACAAGCACTAGACGTGATACCGGGGATGGTGCCATCGCTGCGTCAGCAGTTCACGCACTGCCGCTTCGCCGAGCGCTGCGACTATGCCTGGGAACAGTGCCACGAGCGCGCACCGGCGTGGATTGCGCAGGACGAGGGCGGCGTGCGCTGCCATCTATATGACCCCGCACTTGCGCGGTCGCGCCCCGGGCAAGGCGCAACTCGCGTCGCTCCCGCTGCAGCGGGGACGGTTCACGGCGGCAGTGAGACGCTGTTGCAGGTAAATGCGCTTAAGGTGCATTTTCCGATTCACAAGGGTGTGTTTCGACGGGTGGTGGGTCAGGTCAAAGCCGTCGATGGAGTCTCGCTGACGATCAAACAAGGCCGGACACTGGCGCTGGTCGGTGAATCGGGATGCGGCAAGACCACCGTGGGTAAGGGGATCTTGCAACTGGTGCCACCGACCGCCGGCAGTGTGCGTTTCAACGGTCACGAACTCGCGCAGCTCTCGGGTGCACGGTTGCGCCAAATGCGTCGGCAATTTCAAATCGTGTTTCAGGATCCGTACAGCGCGCTCGATCCACGCATGCTCGTCGGCGAGATTTTGCAGGAAGGTCTGCACGCGCTGCATCGAGCCGGATCCCGCGAGGACCGTCAACGGCGGGTCACCGAGCTGTTACACGAAGTCGGATTGCCGCGCGACGCCGTTCAGCGTTATCCCCACGAGTTTTCGGGTGGGCAGCGCCAGCGTATCAGCATCGCGCGGGCACTTGCCGTCGAGCCCAAACTTATCGTTTGCGACGAGCCCACCAGTGCGCTCGACGTGTCGGTACAGGCGCAGATTCTGAACTTGCTAAAGCGGCTGCAGGACGCTCATGGTCTCGGCTATCTTTTTATCACCCACGACCTCGGCGTGGTCGAATACCTGGCGCACGATATTGCCGTCATGTATTTGGGACGGATCGTCGAGAGCGGCCGCGCCGACGAGGTCATGGAGACACCCAGGCATCCTTATACGCGTGCGTTGCTGGCTGCTGTGCCCCGTGTCGAGCCCGATAGCGGGCGCGCGGTCATCCGCCTCGAGGGCGATATCCCCTCCCCGAGCGCGCCTCCTAGCGGTTGCCATTTTCATCCACGCTGTCCGGAGGCGATGCCGATATGTCGGCAGGTCTATCCGCCCGGAGTGTCCCTCAGCAGCACACATCAAACCTGTTGCCATCTTTATTCAGATAAGCCTGGCTGACGAGTAGCGTATCAAGCGAAGAAAACCAGAGCCGTCAGGGGACAACGGCAGGCTGGATCAGGGGGTAATCCAGATTTGCAGTCGTTGCCCGACGCGCAGGATGTCCCCTTGGTTCATGTAATTCCATCGGGCCAGTTGATTCACGTACACCTCATACTTACGGGCGATGCTCCAGAGGGTCTCGCCTTGGCGTACGCGATGTACGACCTTGGCCTGGCTCTTGGGCGGATTGACTCTGGCCCTGGGCGCCGGCCGCGTCACATTGGCCACACGCCTGCTGAGCGGGCGTGCCGAGATGGGGATGAGCAGGTTCTGGTTAACCCGGATAAGCGAACCGCGTATATGGTTGGCCTGTTTGATGGCCGAGACCGTGACCCCGTAGCGCCGGGCGATCGTGCTCAGCGTGTCGCCTTGGCGTACGCGATGACGGCGCCACTTGACTCGCTGCTCGTCCGGCAGGTTGCTCAACGCTTCGACTAGCTGATCTTTCTTGTCGATTGGGACTAGGACGCGATGTGGCCCCTGGGGTGCCGTCGCCCAACGCTTGAAACCGGGATTGATGTCGTAGAGATCACCCATTGGTACGTCCGCCAGGTGGGCAACGACGTTGAGGTCGATCTGCGAGCCGATGTCCACCGGCGCAAAATAAGGTTCGTTTGGAATCGCTGCGATCTGGACGCCGTAGGCGTTGGGATTCGCGACGATGCGGCTCAGGGCGAGCAGTTTTGGAACGTAGTGCCGCGTCTCCGCTTTCAGACGCAGATATTGATAGCTGGTCGGTCGGCCTCGGCGCTGGTTATACGCCATCGCGTAGTGAATCTTGCCTTCGCCGGCATTGTAGGCGGCGAGCGCTAGATGCCAATCGCCGAATTCGGCGTACAGCTTTTCCAGATAGTCCAACGCTGCACGTGTCGACGTCAGGACGTCCTGTCGACCGTCGTACCACCAGTTCATCTGGATGCCATAGCGCCGCGCCGTCGGCGCGATGAACTGCCAAAGGCCCAGTGCCCGCGCGTGCGAATAAGCGTGTGGTTGATACGCGCTTTCAATGGCCGGCAGCAAAGCGATCTCCATCGGCATCCCGCGCTTCTCGACCTCCTCGACGATGTGGTACAGGTAAAGACGCGCGCGCTCGACCTTGCGATCCATGTACTGCGGATTCTTCACGAACCATCGCTCGTGATAGCTCACGCGTGGATCATCGAGTGCAGGTAAGCCAAAGCCGGAGCGAATACGGTCCCAGATGTCTGAGTACTGCGTCAGCGCCCGCTCGCTATCCGCTTCACTGACCTGGACAGCGACGGACTCGTTGTCCATTTGTGCGCTAGGCGGCTGCTCGTGTTGCCGTGCAAGGTCAGGCGATTCTGCGCCCGCCTCCTCGGTGACCGTCGCGGATTCCTCGGTCGCGAAGGCGTCATCGGCGATCTGAGGTGCAAGCAGGGGGAGCTGACCATCCAGCTCAGCGTCCGGGCCGACGGCGTCGAACCGTGACGCCGTTGTAGTGACCTGCTGGTCGGGTGGCGGCGAGACCTCCCGGGCGTCCTTCGCAGGCGACCTGACAGTCCCTGTGTCAGGTGTCGAAGGCGCGCTGGCGCACCCGCTGAGCGTACTCACGCCGGCACAGACTGCCAAAGCCAAGAGAGGACCGAGAATCCGTTTTTCTGTTTCAATACGCATAGTTATTGTTCTTTGCTGAACCCATTCTCCAACTCTAGGATCTGATCCGGGAGCCGTCAAATCCTCGGTTTAGGAAAAATTATCTCTTTATTTCAGTAATATAGAGCACTCGCCACGACCGCTTGGGCGGGTTTCAGGCTCGACGCCTGCGCAATAGCGTTCACTTCGATTGGGTGCAAATAGAGCCCGATTGCGCCCTCATGCAAGAATGGCTGCGGCTCGGCACTTTGGCATGCCCGGCTACGCCGCCTTGCCGAGCAGGGAGGGCCGCGGGTACCCCGAGCCGTGGGCGTTTGGGCAAACTGTTCACGTTGCATGCCAAGGGCGGCCCCGTTCCCGCGGAAACGGGAGAGGCATGGACGGGGAGCGATCCTCTGGTGTTGTCCTGAAACGCGCAGGCGTGTAAAAAAACAGCCCATGTCTGCGAATTCAGGATGCCGTGGCCGCAAAGCCAACACATAAGGGCGGCTCTGACCGCCAACTGCGCCGGCGTCTGCGTTCCTGGTTTGACTCGCCGTTGGGGCTTTCCCTTCAGGCCATTGAGACGAATCGCTTACGCTCGATCTTGCCGAATCTTTACGGCAAGGTGATCCTGCAGCTCGGCGCGCTCGGCAAGATGAACATGATCGACAGTTCGCCCGCGCCCACGCGCGTTGTGATCGACCTGGTGGGGAATAATCACGCAGTTGCCGTGCAAGGATTCCCGGAGGCACTTCCGTTCGCGGGGCGCAGCGTAGATATCGCCCTGTTGCCGCATACGCTGGATTTTGCCAGCGACCCACACCAGGTGCTGCGTGAGGTCGATCGCGTGCTGGCGCCTGAAGGCCATGTCATTGTCTTGGGCTTCAACCCGCTCAGCATGTGGGGCATCACACGCGTGTTCGCGAGGCGCCGCGGGCGCGTACCCTGGTGCGCCCACTTTTTCGGCGTAGCCCGAATTAAGGACTGGCTGAGATTGCTGGAGTACGAAGTGACCGCAGGCCAGATGCTTTACTATCGGCCGCCGCTGCAGAAGGAAAGCGTTATGGACCGGCTCTATTTTCTGGATAAGGTGGGTGATCGATGGTGGCCGATGATGGCAGCCGCCTACTTGGTGGTGGGAAAGAAGCGCGTATACGGGGTGACGCCATTGCAACCCACCTGGCGCGTAAATCCGGCGATCGGACCGGGTTTGTCGGAGCCGGTGGTCAGGGGCATGCAGCGGTATGGATAAGGTCATGATTTACACCGACGGGGCATGCCGCGGCAATCCCGGGCCAGGGGGTTGGGGAGCGATTCTGAGCAAGGGTGCGCATGAAAAGGAACTCTATGGCGCCGAGCGTGAAACGACCAATAACCGCATGGAGCTCATGGCGGCAATTCGCGGGCTGGAAGCGTTGAAACGCCCGTGCGAGGTGACGCTGGTGACGGATTCTGTGTACCTCAAGAAGGGCATCACCGAGTGGCTACCGCAGTGGCACCGCCGGGGGTGGAAAACCGCGGCCCGGAAGCCTGTCAAGAATGTCGATCTTTGGCGGCGCCTGGAACAAGCGCTCGACGGTCACCGTCTGCACTGGAAATGGATTAAAGGGCACAGTGGTCATCCCGAAAATGAACGTGCCGATCAGCTCGCCAACCGGGCCGTGGATGAATTATTGAGTTAGCTGGGGTCTCGCCCGATGGGTCGAGCGTTCCCGGGGGCCGAGAATTCTCGCCCCTTTCGTCAAGCCGAGCGCGCCGCGAGAAAGCCGGCTGGCAAAGTGCTGAAGACTAGAATCACGGTTAGAATCAAGCGAGATTAAATGATGCCTTTAACACTTCGGATGCCGGCGTTCAGATTTGGTGCTGATCGGGCGGTGATTTTGGGGTAACGACAAGCGATTAACGAATCAGGTCGAAGAGGGGTTTTTATGCGCCAGATCGTACTCGATACGGAAACCACAGGACTGGACTCGAGCGAAGGACACCGAATTATCGAGATCGGGTGCGTGGAGATTATCAATCGCCGCCTGACCGGCAACAACTATCATCAATATGTGAATCCTGAGAGGGAGATCGATGAGGGCGCGGTGGATGTCCATGGCATGACCAAGGAATCGCTGGCCGACAAGCCGCGGTTTCGCGATGTCGTTCCCGATTTTCTGGAGTACGTCAAGGGCGCCCAGCTAGTGATTCACAATGCACCTTTCGATGTGGGTTTTCTTAACTACGAATTTTCTCTGCTGAGCGATTCGGGAGCAGCTGGCGGGACGAATGTTCTCAAGATCGACGACCATTGTACGATCGAGGATACCTTGCAGCTTGCACGCAAGCTTCACCCGGGGCAGAAGAACGATCTCGATTCGCTGTGCAAGCGCTACAACATCGATAACTCGCAGCGTACCTTCCATGGCGCGTTGCTGGATGCCGAGATTCTGGCCGACGTCTACCTGGCGATGACAGGCGGTCAGTCCGGCTTGTTCGAAGACCAGGCGGGCCCCGCGCAGCTCGGTGCCGCCCGCGTGCAGATCCGACGGCTCGATCCCAACCGGCCGCGCTTGCCGGTGATCCGCGCGAGTCACGAAGAACTACAGGCCCATGCCGCCTGGCTGAACGAGCTCGACAAGGCGACCGAGGGACGTTGTATTTGGCGGCAACTGGATAGCGCAGCCGAGGAAAAGGAGTCCTGTTAGACGAGCGCGATGAACGAGCAAACCGTCATCGTCGAAAAGCTGAGCAAGCACTTCGGCTCCGTGCTCGCGGTCGACGACATCAGCTTCGACATAGCGCGCGGTTCGACGACGGCGCTGCTTGGCGGTAACGGTGCCGGCAAGACCACCACGCTTGCCATGATGCTGGGCCTACTGTTGCCGAGCGCGGGCCGCATTACGATTTTCGGCCAACCTATGCCGGAGCGGCGCTACCGTCTGCTCGCGCGCATGAACTTTTCCTCGCCGTACATGGATCTCCCGCACCGCCTGACGGTAGCGGAGAATCTGGCTGTCTATGCGCGGCTCTACGGCGTTAAGGGATTCAAGCCACGGATCGGGCGTTTGGCGGAGGAGTTGGACCTCGTTGGTTTGCTCAAGCGTACCTACGGGCAACTCTCATCCGGGCAGAAGACCCGCGTCGCGTTAGCCAAGGCGCTGCTCAACCAGCCGGAGCTTTTGTTGCTCGATGAACCGACGGCATCGCTGGATCCCGACACCGCCGACTACGTGCGGGGGTACTTGGAGTCCTACCGGGCCCAGGCGGGGGCAACGATCCTGCTCGCTTCGCACAATATGTCAGAAGTCGAGCGTCTGTGCGACGACGTCGTGATGTTGCGGGCGGGAAAGGTGGTGGATCGGGGTCCGCCGCTGGCACTGCTTGAGCGCTATGGGCGACAAAATATGGAAGAAGTGTTTATCGATATCGCGCGGGACCGTCACCTCGAGCTTGCGCTGCCGCAGCGCAAGGCCGCACCGTGATAGCTGTGGGACTTTCGGAAATCGGCGGTTCGCTTCGTCGCATCATGGCGTTGGTCTTGCGTCATGGTTATTTGCTGCGCCGGTCGTGGCCACGCGTGCTCGAGCTCATGTATTGGCCAACGATGCAGATGATCCTTTGGGGATTTATTACGCTGTTTTTCGTCAACCATAGCTCGTGGCTAGCGCAGGCGGCGGGCGTGTTGATCTCGGCCGTGCTTCTGTGGGACGTGTTGTTTCGCGGGCAGCTGGGTGTGTCGTTGATCTTCATGGAGGAGATGTGGTCGCGAAATCTGGGGCAGCTGTTTGTCAGCCCGCTGCGGCCGATGGAGCTGATTGGTGCAATGTTTATCATGAGCGCGATCCGTACAATTATCGGTGTCGGTGGAGCCGCCTTCATTGCCGTGGCGTTGTTCCACTACTCGCTGTTCGATCTGGGCCTGCCATTGATTGCGTTCTTTGTGAATCTCATCGTTATGGGATGGTCTATCGGATTGGTAGTCGCCGGGATCGTGCTGCGATACGGGCTCGGTGCGGAGAGTCTGGCTTGGATCGCCGTGTTTGCCTTGCAGCCGCTAAGCGGGGTGTACTACCCGATCGATGTGCTGCCGCAGTGGCTGCAGTATGTAGCCTTCTTGTTGCCGTCGAGCCACGTCTTCGAGGGCATGCGGGCGGTGATTATTGAACACAGCTTTCGCTTTGACCTGCTGTTTAACGCGCTGGCGTTGAACGTGCTTTATCTGGGCGGTGGCATCGCCGCGTTCCTGTTTTTTTTCCGGGCGGCGCGGATCGGCGGTCAGTTGGTGCATGTAGGGGAATAACGCGAGCAGCAAGTAACACCTGGATGGGTGCGGGCAGTTGCGCGGGAGTCGATGGGCGCGGGCGGCAGCGCTTCGCGAATTCCCGGGGCACCGCGGCGGGTTCGCTACGCGCCATCCCTGGCGCGGCGCTCAGCTTGGGCATCCTGCCCAGCGCGCTTCGGGCCCAATCCAGCGGCGCCCCGCGCTTCGCAAGTCGCCTGCACCAATTCACCCGCGCGCTCGCTAGCTTATTTCCTGTTACTCGCTGCTTGCAGCTTAGTTTTTAGCTTGTCACCGAAGTTAAGCCGCTTGCACAGGTTTTGCAGCTGCGCCTGGTCGATGGGCCGTCGTCTGAGCGAACGCGGGCTGACTTCGATCGGGGCATCAATGACAATTTTCGCCAGGCGCCGCGCAAGCAAGGCATTGTCCTTGCCTTCCTTCAACAAGGCATGAATTCGCTGCGCGCTGCGAAGTGACAGGGCCGGGATTTCGTCGAGTCGATCGTAGATCGCATCGAGCGACCCGAAGTGATTGAGCAGCTGTACTGCCGTTTTCGGTCCGATGCCGGGGACGCCCGGGATATTGTCGACCGCGTCGCCGGTGAGCGCCATCAGATCGACCATCTGTCGCGGGTCGACGCCGAAGTGCTCCTTGATAGCAGCGCGGTCAAACTGACGGTCGCGGGTGTAGTCCCACCAGATGTCGTGCGGGCCGATCAGCTGGGTCAGATCCTTG
>CAYGAS010000338.1:0-17344 GCA_964347935.1 uncultured Nitrospiraceae bacterium
CATTAGGAGGCTCCTTGTCACTCAAGCATCATTGGCGAGAGACGGATCCTATCAGAATTCGCAGGGCGATTTCCTTGTGTCGTCTTTCACCAGACGGAAATCGAAGAGCAACAATTCAAATACGGCATGCGGCCAACTTTCGATAGCTATTGTTCCTGCTAACACTGGGCAACTTGATGTCTTATACAGTTTGTCGCTGTCCAGCAGCATCATAACTGCGTGATACTTCATTGTCTTCGGAAACGGGTTGTTCACCTTGAGGAACATGTCCGGCTTACCCTTGTCCTGCCAAAACTTCAGCTCTAGCGTCCTATCTGGATCTCGCACCCGTTTCACCGCTCGCAGGTTCACTAAACGGTTTTCATCGCGGTCAGCTTCCACGAACAAGGTCTCACCTGGAAAGATACTGACCCATCCTTTATGGACAATCGGATTTTCCACATCGAAGGAGGACTCGAGCACGCTTCCGTCATCCTTCATTAATTGAATAGTTTTCGGCGGCCGACAAAGTGTGTGCTCGCAGACACGTTCGGGCGCCTGCGAGCGAGCTTTAGCCTTCGCCAACACTAAGCCCGGACTCAAGAGCCACGCGCTTACACCGATCACGATTAGGGCGTTGACCGGCAGCAAAGCAGCAAAGAAGGGGTGCTTACATCTGAGCATCTGTTGCCTCTATAACCCCGGGACTAAGCCGTTGCGGGCGAGAATCTTTGTCGCACACCGGTTTCTGTGATCCAGGCTGTTATCAAATGCATGGGCGTGATGTCGAAGTAGACATTATGCGCCGTGATGTTCGGCAGCGCCGGCGGGCTGAACTCCTTAGGATCGTGATGTTCAAGGGGGATATCGGCCGCGGCGAGCTCGGAGCATTTGAAACTCTCAAAACACACATAGAAAGACATTTCGCGCTCGCGCGCCGCCAAGGCGAGTAGATAGGTACCTGCTTTATTGATCACGGACCCGTCGGCCGCAACGGTATCGGCGCCCACCAACGCCACATCGGCGTGGCTTACAATCAGACCCATTTGTTGATCAGTGATGAAGTCCGTCGCGACGCCGAGCGCTGAAAGCCTCTCTGCCAGACGACGCCCTTCCCCCGGCGGGCGAGATTCCGTAATGATAGCTCTAGCGCGCGAACCAAGGATCTCGAAGACGCGAACGACTGTTGAGCTCAAACTGTGCGTCATGATGAGTTTATCGGGCCCAATCAACTCGGCCGCATAGGCGGCCGCTTTTTCCACCGCCTGTTCCGACTCGGCAATCAGGGCCTGTGCACAGATAACGGCCTGCGCACGCGTCTCATCGAGCTCTCCGGCGCCCGGCTTCTCAAACGCCATCCGCCAACGTTCGACAAGATTGATGACAGGCGCCATCGCGGGCCGCGCTTGCTGCAGCTCCCGGGCGAGCTGCGTGAGGTTGTCTCGAAGGGTCGTTACATCGTCAACCTCTGCATCACGAGCAAAGCTTGCGATCGCTGCGAGACATTGGCGGGCCAGCTCGCTCGCCCCATGCTCGCGGTCGCTGCGGACTTTCTCGATCAACGACGTGGCTGCGCTGCCTAATGCCATGTAGCGTCGCTATTGCAAACAGTTGAGAAGCGCCTGCTTAAGTCCCGGCACGGTCGCATACTCGTCGATCTCGCCCGGCGCGATCCAGCGCATTTCCACGTTTTCCCAATCGAGCCGGATGAGGTCGGGACACTTCACGTGAAACAGAAACGGGTGCACAACCCAGCGGATATTGTGTTCCGGATCTGGCACGTCAACTGTCTGACTTTCCCTTTGAAGCTCGACGTCTTCTTTCTCAAGCCCGGTTTCTTCCTGGATCTCTATCAACGCTTGTTCGAGCGGCCCGTGTTCTAGATAACCGCTGATTCCCGCCCACAGGCCTTGGTGGGTGCGCACCGCCTGGCTGCGCCGAACCAAAAGAATTTTGCCCTCATGCTCGAGAAAGGCTGTCACCACGCGCTGCGTTTCGCGCGCCGCTGCTTCCTTTGATGTGCTCATCTCAGTGCCGAACGCTCATCTTTCTCGCCCTCAGTCCTCATCGACTCTCAGTCCTCAGCACCGATCTTGACAACCGCTCGCCCGGTGAAGCCACCGGCAATCAGCTTATCAAAAACCGGCGACATGTCGTCGAGCGAAACCGTTTCGGTGACAATCTGATTCAGATGCCGCGGTCGCATATCGCCCGCCAGCCGCTCCCACACCTGCAGACGCACGTCGCGCGGACAATAACTGGAGTTGATGCCAAGCAGATTGACACCCCGCAGAATAAACGGCATGACGGTCGTGTTCAGGTCGTGTCCCGCAGCCAGACCAATCGAGGCTATGTTGCCCAGTGGCACTACTGTTCGCGTGAACCAGGCGAGCATCTCGCCGCCCAAATTGTCGACGGCACCACCCCACATCGCCTTTTCCAACGGACGCTTGCCCATCTCCAGGTCCTGGCGGGCGCGGACCTCCTTGGTACCGAGCCGTTGCAGGTAATCGTGGGCGCTTGCTTTGCCTGTAATGGCAACGACCTCGTAGCCCAGGCCCGCGAGTATGTCGATGGCAATGCTGCCCACACCACCGGTGGCACCGTTCACGATGATCGGACCACGGTCAGGGTGCTGGCGATTGTGCTCCATCTGATGCACGGCAAGCGCCGCCGTGAAACCGGCCGTGCCCAGCGCCATGGCCTCGAACGCAGTCATGCTTCCCGGCAGCGGCACGACCCAATCCGCCGGCACGCGTACGTACTCCGCATAGCCGCCGTTGTGATCTTCGCTCAGCCCATGACCCGTCACCAATACTTCATCACCTTCACGCACGCGCGGATCGCTCGAGGACGCAACCGTACCCGATACGTCGATACCGCCGATCAGGGGAAACTTGCGCAGAATCTTTCCTTTACCCGTCGCCGCCAGTGCGTCCTTGTAATTGATGTCCGAATAGGCCGTCTTGATAACGACCTCACCCGGCGACAGCTCATCGAGGTTGACCTCCTCGATACCGGCCTGGCCTTTGTCGTCGTGAATACGAAATGCACGGAATGTGGTCATGTGGCTGTCATCCTCCGTTCTCGCTCATGTTCCGACACCATGCTCGCCGGTATTGGCGCAAGGCGACTGGCGAGCCCCGCCTGCGGCCCGGGTAACGCCCCGCAAGGGGGCGCGGACAAGGACGTTGCGCCCGCCGGGGCGCAGCTCAAACAGGGCGAAGCTGGAGCTGCGCGGCAATACCGGCAGCTTGCCGTCTAATTTCGTGCCCGTGCCACTTTGCTCTGCGTCTCTCGCCCGAGCTTGGCGCTGATAAAGCGACCGGCCTCGATCAGTTTATCGAGATCGACACCGGTCTCGATACCCATGCCCTGCAACATATAAAGCACATCCCCGGTGGCGACGTTGCCCGTTGCCCCCTTGGCGTAGGGGCAACCGCCAAGGCCGCCAACTGAGGCATCCACGACCGCTACGCCGAGCGCGAGGCAGGCTAGGATGTTCGCCAACGCCTGGCCACGGGTATCGTGAAAATGCACAGCAAGGTGCTCGATCGGTACCGCGCGCGCAACTCGTGTCACCATCACCTGGGCCCGCAGCGCCGTACCGATGCCGATAGTGTCACCGAGCGAGATCTCGTAACAACCGAGCCCGTAAAGTTCTTTCGCCACCGCAGCAACTTGTTCGGGATCGACGGCACCTTCGTACGGGCAACCGAGCACGCACGAAATATAGCCTCGTACCCGTATGCCTTCCTTTTTCGCTCGCGCCACGACGGGCTGAAAGCGCTCGATCGACTCATCGATGGAGCAATTGGTATTTTTCTCTGAAAAGGTCTCCGTTGCCGCAGTAAATACGGCGACCTCCCTGACGCGGGCAGCGAGCGCGCGCTCCATGCCCTGCATATTCGGCACCAGCACAGGGTAGGACACACCGGGCTTGCGCTTGATACGCGCCATGACCTCGCCGGCGTCCGCCAGCTGCGGTACCCATTTCGGACTGACAAAACTGGTCGTCTCGATGACGGACAGTCCGGCATCGCTCAATCGATCAATAAACTCGACCTTGGCCTCGGTGTCGATCGGCATCGGTTCGTTCTGTAAGCCGTCGCGCGGAGCCACCTCGACGATCTTGATGCGCTGTGGGTAGCCCTTCACTTGACCCACTTCGGCTTGCGCTTTTCGAAAAAGGCCGCCATCCCCTCTTGCCCCTCCTCGGACAGGCGCAACCGGGCGATCAGGGCGGATGTGTCCTCCGCACCCTCCCGCTCCGTAAGGCGCAGCATGAGCCGCTTGCACTCAGTGAGCGCCGTCGGACCGGCCTTCAGCAAATGCTGTACATGTTTCTCCACTACATCTGCCAGCACATCATCGCTTGCGATCTCGTGCACCAAACCGATTCGATGGGCCTCTTCACTTGAGATCCGTTCGGCCGTGAGAAACAGTCGCCGCGCCTGGCGCGCACCGATGGCAGCGATCACATAGGGTGAAATCACCGCCGGCGCTAGCCCGAGCCGCACTTCGCTGACCGCAAACTCGGCGCGCTCACTCGCAATTACGATATCGCAACAGGCAATCAGCCCCACGGCGCCGGCAAAGGCGGGGCCATTGACCTGCGCGATCGTCGGCTTGGCAAGCGTATTCAAGCACTCCATCAGCTCAGCGACACGCCGGGCATCTTCAAGATTGGTCTGTTCATCGTACTTGGCCATGCCCCGCATCCACTCGAGATCGGCACCGCTAGAAAAGGACTTGCCCGTGCCGGTCAAGACGACAACACGGGCGCTGGAATCGCCTTCGATTTCTTTCAGTTTCTGCAGCAGCCGTGTTATGAGCTGATTGTCGAAGGCGTTGTGGCGCTGGGGCCGATTGAGCGTCAGCGTGCAAACGCCGCGGTCATCGATCCTAACAAGCAACGGTTGGTCCATCACCAATCTCCACGTGGGCAATCAACGCAGAGAACGCAAAAGGGCAAAGAACGCGCAGAAATCCAATTAAATATTTCTTTGCGCACTTTGCGCCTCTGCGCACTTTGCGTTCAATCCAATCTTTATTATTGTGGGCTGTTACATCCTGAACACGCCGAAATCGGTTTGCTCGATCGGCGCATTGAGGGCCGCCTCGATACCGAGGCCGAGCAGCTCGCGGGTATGGACCGGGTCGATGATGCCATCGTCCCAAAGGCGCGCGCTGGCATAGTAGGGATGCCCCTGGGTCTCGTATTGCTCGCGCAACTGCTGCTTGTAAGCCTCCTCGTCCTCGCCACTCCAGCTCTGGCCACGCGCTTCCAGACCCTCACGCCTGACAATCGATAGCACCGTGGCGGCGCTCTCCCCACCCATGACCGAGATGCGCGCGTTGGGCCACATCCACAACTGGCGCGGCGCGTAAGCCCGTCCACACATCGCATAGTTACCGGCACCGAAGGAACCGCCGATGACGACAGTGAACTTCGGCACCTTCGAGCACGCCACGGCCGTCACCATCTTGGCGCCATCCTTCGAGATGCCATCGTTTTCAAACTTCTTGCCGACCATGAAGCCGGCGATGTTCTGCAAGAATACGAGAGGTATGCCGCGTTGGTCACAAAGCTGAATGAAATGTGTCGCCTTCAGCGCCGACTCCGAAAACAGAATGCCGTTGTTGGCCAGCATGCCGACGGGAAAACCATGGATGTGCGAAAAGCCGCAGACCAGCGTCTTGCCATAGAGCGCCTTGAACTCCTGGAACTCCGAGCCATCGACGATGCGCGCGATCACTTCATGCACGTCGTACTGGTAACGCGAATCGCGCGGGATGATACCGTAAAGCTCTTGCGCCGAGTACTTCGGCTCGACCACTGCACGCCGCGGCAGGTTCCCGGGCTTGCGGTAACTCAGGTTGGCAACGATTTCCCGCGCAATCTTCAGCGCGTGCGCGTCGTCGTCGGCCAAGTGATCGGCCACGCCGGAGATGCGCGTATGCACATCGCCGCCCCCGAGCTCCTCGGCATCCACGACCTCGCCGGTGGCTGCCTTGACCAGCGGCGGACCACCGAGAAAGATGGTGCCCTGGTTTTTGACGATGATGGTCTCGTCCGCCATCGCCGGAACATAGGCGCCGCCGGCGGTGCAGGAGCCGAGCACGGCGGCGATCTGAGGGATACCTTTGGCCGAGAGCACCGCCTGGTTATAAAAAATGCGCCCGAAATGATCGCGATCAGGAAAGACCTGATCCTGCAGCGGCAGGAAAGCACCACCCGAGTCGACAAGGTAAATGCAAGGCAGGCGGTTCTGCTCGGCGATCTCCTGTGCGCGCAGATGCTTCTTGACGGTGATCGGATAATATGTCCCACCTTTGACCGTGGCATCATTCGCGATCACCACGACTTCCTGATCTTGCACGCGGCCGATGCCGGTCACGATGCCGGCGCTCGGCACGTCGTCCTCATAAAGCCCATAGGCGGCGAGCGCCGACAGTTCCATAAACGGGCTGCCATCATCCAGCAACACTTTAATGCGGTCCCGCGCCAGCAGCTTGCCCCGTTTCAAATGGCGCTCACGCGCCTTGGCGGGGCCACCTCGCGAGACCTGTTCGAGCCTCGCCGTGAGATCATTCACGAGCGATTGCATGTGCGCGGCGTTCTCGGCGAACGCGCGCGAGGCAGTGTCGATTCTGGACTTGATGACAGGCATGGCTTACGGGACGGCCCTGTTGTCAGTCTCCACTCTATCAAAGGCCGACCGGCGCGTCCCCAAAGCGCTGGCGGGCTTGCTGATCGTGGTCGAAGCGGGCGTGGACAGGATCGCTGCGATTCCTTGCCGCGTCACTCGGGGAGTTGCAGATCCTTGATGACGACCATGAGAAAACGTCCGGCTTCACCGCCGGTCACCGCGCGGTGATCGAAGGTGAGCGAGAGCGGCAGCAGGCGATGCACCACGGGCTGGCCATCGACCGCGACGACCTCGGGTCGAATCCGCCCAGCGCCAAGGATGGCCACGGTGGGCGGCACGACGACTGGATCCGCGTAACGGCCACCGAAGGTACCGAAGTTGGAAAGCGTAATGGTGTAACCGCGTAACTCCTCGGGCGGAACGGTGCGTGCCTTCACATCCTTCTTGAGCGCCTCGAGCCCTCGGCGCAAATCGTCGCGGCTGCGGTTCGCGACGTCACGCAGCACGGGAACGAATAATCCATCTTCGGTGTCCACGGCAATACCGAGATCGATCTTCTCGATCACCCGCCGTCCCAGGGAGTGGCTGTCGTACCAGGCGTTCAAAGACGGCTCGGCTTGGCACGCGAGCACGATCGCCCGAATCAAGCGAAACGTAATATCCTCATTTGGCTGCCACGCATCGATATCGGCGTCATCGGTAATGGTAACCTTCGCCGCCTCGGCATGAGCGTGAGTCATGCTGCGTGCCATCGCCCGGCGCACGCCGCGGAGCGGCTCGATCGGGCCCACTTCGGCGAGAATCTTGGCCGCGCGCTGCACATCGGTGGCAGTCACCGTGCTATCGGGTCCCGTCGGGGTAACGATGGAGATATCCACGTTCAGGCGCCGCGCCAGCGCACGCACGGCGGGCATGGCCCTCACACCCGCGGCCGGTCCTCGCGCCTGCGAGGCCGTCTCGTTGACGACCTCTTTACCGACCTCGACGCGGCCCACCACGGTGCCCGCATCAGCCTTTTCCGGAATTCTTCCAGCCTCACCTTCGAATTCCACCAGCGCATCACCGACCTGCAAAATGTCGCCGGGCTTGCCGTTCAGCTTGAGGATGCGCCCGCTCTGCGGGCTTGGGATATCGACGATGGCTTTGTCGGTTTCTACCGATACGAGTGGTTGATCGGCCTTAATCGCATCACCGACCTTCACGTGCCACTCGCGGATCTCCGCTTCCTGCAGGCCCTCGCCGAGATCAGGCAGCTTGAAGGTGCTCATGCCAGCTCCATGGTCTCGGTGGCTGCGGTCACAATCCGCGCGGTGTCTGGCATATAGGCGTTCTCCAACCGGTAGAGCGGCATCACCGTATCGTAACCGGCCACACGCCGGACCGGTGCGAGCAGATTCAACAGCCCACGTTCCGCAACCTCTGCTGCAACCTCCGCACCCATGCCCGCCGTTCGTGCGGCCTCGTGCACAATCACGCAGCGCCCGGTCTTGGCCACCGACTGCAAAATGGTTTCGCTGTCGAGCGGTTTGATGGTTGCTACATCGATGACTTCCGCACTGATCCCTTGCGTGGCCAACTGCTCGGCGGCGAGCATCGTCTCATGGGTCATGGCACCCCAGGTCACTAAAGTAATGTCGGTGCCCTCTCGGAGCACAAAACAGACATCAAGCGGCAGCGCCTCGCCGTTATCGGCCACCTCTTGTTTCATCAGGCGATAAATCCGCTTCGGCTCCAGAAACACCACCGGGTCAGGATCGCGGATGGCGGCGAGCAACAGCCCGTACGCGCGTGCCGGCGAGGACGGAATGACCACCCGCAGCCCCGGGATGTGTGCAAACAAAGTCTCGGTACTCTCAGAGTGGTGCTCGGGCGCATGGATACCGCCGCCAAACGGTGCCCGTAACACCATTGGACAGGTCAACCGTCCGCGTGTGCGATAGCGCAGTCGTGATGCATGATTCAATATCTGATCGAGAGTGGGGTAGATAAAACCCATGAACTGGATTTCCGCCACGGGCCGCATACCCTGTGCTGCCATGCCGATCGCCATCCCGGCGATGAGCGTTTCGGCAAGCGGCGTGTCCATGACGCGCTCCTCGCCGAAACGCTCTTGTAAGCCAGCGGTCGCGCGAAACACGCCGCCATTGACGCCCACGTCTTCGCCAAAAACTACGACGTTCTCGTCAGCCTGGATCTCATGCGCGAGCGCCAGATTAACCGCCTCGACCAAGGTGACTTCAGGCACTTTCTTTACCCTGCTTGCTTGCCTGCACGCGCTGATCGACATAAGCCGTGGGCAGCGTTTCATAAAGATAATCGAACATGCTTTCGGGCGGCGGTGCCGGCGTTGCTAGATATTCCTTGACGGCCGCCTCGACTTCGGCTGCAGCTTCAGCATTCAGCGCCTCCTCATCCTGTGAAGTCCAATGACCTTCGCGTTCGAGGTATTCCCGCAGGCGCTTGATTGGGTCGTACTGGCGTTGCTCCGCTAATTGCTCCTCGGACCGGTAGCGACGCGCATCGTCGGCGGTCGTGTGATCCCCCATACGATAGCTCAACGCTTCGATCACGCTTGGACCTTCCCCACGCCTAGCCTTATCCAGCGCGGCCGCCACGCGATGGTGCACGGCAATGATATCGTTACCGTCGACTTGCTCACCGTCGATGCCGCCGGCAATGGCTTTCTGCGCCAGTGTCTGCGCCTGTGTTTGTTTGCTGCGCGGCACTGAGATCGCCCACTGGTTGTTGCAGATCACGAAGACCGCCGGTAGTTGCCAGACACCTGCAAGATTGAGCGCTTCGTAAAAATCACCCTTCGAGGTTGCACCATCGCCCAAGGTACACACGGCCACGCGCGGTTGGCGCCGTAACTTGATCGCACAGGCAATGCCGACCGCATGCGGGACATGCGTGGCAATGGGCACACAGATGGGAAAATCTTCGCGCGGACCCGCATAGTCCATACCGCGTTCATCCCCACCCCAGTAGAGCAGCAGCTCGGTCATGGTGACGCCACGGGCAAACATCGCCCCGCATTCACGATAAGTCGGCAACAGCACATCCTCCGGGCGCATGGCATCGCCAACGGCGACGAACGTGGCTTCCTGTCCGAGCGAGGACGCATAGGTACCAAGTTGACCCGTACGCTGCAAGGCGATCGCTTTCTGGTCGAAGGTGCGCGTGCTCACCATAGCCCTATAAAGCGCAATGAGCTTCGCTGGATCGCACGCAAACTCGGGTAACGGACCCTTGAGCTCGGCACGATGATCGAGGAATTGCGTATATTGAACGACGAAACTGGTAACCGTTTTAGTCGAATCGCTCGACTGCCCGCGCTCAGCGACGGCTCGCCCAGCGCCCGACTTGTTGCTCTGGGTCATCTTTTATAGGTCCCTCTTATCCGGGATATGTTGATAGCGCGGCTGTTTTTCTACGCCGCTGCTTAGCGCCTATCCGCAGACTGCAGAATCGACTCTACCATACTGTCCGCCACACGGTGCGGCGCCTCGCCCGTCTTCACCGACTCCTCGAAGATGCGCGTAAGCGTATCATAAATCGCCATGATCTTTGCGTGCATGGCAGACTGATCATGTAACGCGATTTGGATAATACCACCGGCGTTCACCACATAGTCCGGCGCATATAGGATGCCACGTCGATGCAACACATCACCCTGTCGTACATCCTCGAGTTGGTTGTTGGCCGCACCGGCGACGATTCGGGCGTGCAAGCGCCCAATGGTGGCATCGTTGATCACGGCACCCAGCGCGCAAGGGGCGAATACGTCACAGGGTACATCGTAAATCCGTTCACTCGCCACTGCGGTAGCGCCGAATTCCTCGACGCAGCGCTCGCTCGCGGCGGGATTTACATCGCAAACCGTGAGGCGGGCGCCACGATTGTGCAGCTCGCGGGCCAGCGGATAGCCGACGTGGCCGACACCCTGGATGGCGACATGGATATCGGCGAGATCGTCGCCGCCGAGCTTGAACCTGACCGCGGCCTCGATAGCGCGACACACACCGAGCGCGGTGTGGGGTGAAGGGTCGCCCGTCCCCGCCAGGCTGGCCGACGTGCAAGCGACGTGGGATGTGTAGCGCGCAACGATATCCATGTCGGCGGGGCTAGTGCCACTATCGACGGCCGTAATGTAGCGCCCGCCGAGCTCGTCTACGAAACGAGCGAAGGACTCGAAGTACGCCTCGCGATCCTTAATGTACGGCGGGAGTATCAACACGGCCTTGCCACCGCCTTGCGGCAAGCCCGAGATGGCGGCCTTGTAGGTCATACCACGTGCGAGACGCATCGCATCGAGCACGGCCGCCTCGGTCGATGGATAGGGGAGTAAACGACAGCCGCCTAAGGCCGGTCCCAAACGCGTGCTGTGGATTGCGACGATCGCTTGCAAATCGACAGCGGGATCAAGCTTAAAGTGAACATCGCCGAAACCGAGGGAGGCAGCCAGTTCGAACAGATGCAAATCTTCGTTGGTTGGTGGCTTCTCATCAAACAGCACTTGCGTACTGGTACGTTTAGCTGCACTGCGCATAGGCAACCCTCAATACCGACCGCGAAATTACTGCGGCAGGACGCTTGATGACCAGACTACATCCCCCTCCCTGCGGCGAAAGCTACAACGTATGTTCGTTGCTGACCTGCTAACTAATTATAGCTCCCGCAAGTTTTACATACCGGGGCCCGACAAAGGTTTCTACTCGGTATTTTTTGGTGCAAAAAGGCCGCTTATTCAGCCGCCTGTAACGTGCTGCGCTGCTAACAGGACTGATCCGACGCTCGTCCTGCGGTGACGCTCGCGAGGTCACCGTAAGGGCGTCAGGGTCCGAGACCGATCTGGTGGTCCAAACTTCTTGATATCACGCTGTCAAATGAGTCGTTCCCGACCGCGCACGCCAAAACGGTATCCAGAGTTTGCCTAATAAAGAGGTGCATGATGGGTGTCGCGGTTAATCCGGAGCTGGAAACGTTCGCCCGAGACAATGTCCTGGTCGGCCTGACGGCGCCATCACTGCGCGCCGCGCTTGAACGTCGCCCAGGCTACTGCATTGGCAAGGCACGACGTTTCCTCGTTTATCAGGAGCGCATCGACAAAGAGTTGTTACAGCACTGTATCATCAGCGCTAATCGTTATACCGCCTGGTTCAAGCAAGGCGAGCAGACCCATGAGCAGATCAAGGCCTTTGTTGTGCAGTTCTCAGTGTTTTCCAATCTTTTCTTGATCGCCCAGCTTTACAAGATGATTCATGCCGACTCACTCGAGGGCATGCGCGCATCAAAAGAAATGCTGGCCAACGAGATCGGGGTGGTATTCAAGCCTTGGAAAAAGGGTAATGCGAAGCTACCGGTCAATGACGCAGGCACCGATCTGCAACTTGTTTCGCACTAGGGTACGGTTGAAGGTGGTGTGTTTCGATTCCGCGCCGCGCACTTCGAGTGGTTACTGCAGATCGCGCAGAAGCGCGTACTCGGGTTCAACGACGTCGGCAAGCGGCGGCACGGTACGGTCTCGACGTTGTTCTTTTGCGATGAGCTCAAGCGCCTGTATGGCAGTGAGGACCATCTGATATCGCGAGCCGCAAGTTACGCTGTGGAAAATTGGCCAGCCACCGGATTCTGGGACCAGCTGGCCGACGGTTTTAGCAAGTACAACGCTCGCACGGATACGGCGCTGCCGCTGGCCTTCTTCACCTGGCACGCGCGTCTCGAAGCCCAACACACCCAG
The DNA here is from genome assembly GCA_964347935.1 of uncultured Nitrospiraceae bacterium. Classification (GTDB taxonomy): domain Bacteria; phylum Pseudomonadota; class Gammaproteobacteria; order Acidiferrobacterales; family SPGG2; genus SZUA-472. The sequence goes on from CAYGAS010000338.1 coordinate 12,373, forward strand.
GAAGAACCGGAAGAACTCTACTTTGCGCGCGATCTCGACGAGGGCGACTTCATCGGCTACGGCAACGAAATGCTCGACGGCGTCGCTGCTTTCTGGGACGGCCTAGAAAAACAGCGTAAAGAACTGCAGTGACGAGTGCCAAGTAGCTAGGAGACTGCTGAAGATCAACAATTGATTCTTCCTCGCTACTCGCTAATGCTTTTTCTTTTGATATGTCCCAATCAACTCTGTCTGGGCGAGCACATGCCCCTTCATGGCTTTCTCTAACTGAGCTTTGGTCGCGTGCCCCCTATCGGGCAGCGTGACGTCCAACGCATAAAGCTTGTGAAGGTAGCGGTGGCGCCCGATCGGCGGGCACGGGCCGCCGTATCCCGTACGCTTCCAGTCGTTCAGACCTTCCTTCGTACCGCCCGGAAGATCTTGCGCTGCCACGGCCTCCGCTAAGCCACCGGCATTCGCTGGAATGTTGTACAGCACCCAGTGGACCCACGTCATTCTCGGCGCCGACGGGTCCGGCGCATCGGGGTCGTCGACAATCAGCGCCAGGCTTTCAGTGCCCGCCGGCACATCCGTCCAGCTCAGAGCAGGGGAAATATCGTCGCCTTCACACGTGTAGCGCGTCGGTATCTCGCCATTGTGGCTGAATGCGGAGGATGTGAGTGTGAGTGCCATACTATTGCCCTCCTGTGTGCTTGCCCTAGGCTATCAATGCTACCGCGTCACGTCGCCCGGCAACACATGAGGTTCACATTGCCCGGTACCCGGTCGGCGTGTTGCCGTGCCAGCGCTTAAACGCGCGCGCGAAGTTGGCAGGCTCGGAAAATCCGAGCAAGAACGTGATCTCCCCAACCGACAGGTGCGATTCTTTGACGTAGCGTGCCGCGAGGTCGCGTCGCGTCTGCTCGAGAAGCTCTTTGTAACCCGTGCCCTCTGCTCTCAGGTGGCGTTGCAAAGTCCACAAGCTAATCTGGAGCACCTTCACTGCGAACTCTTGCGAAGCGGGGCCTGAGGAAAGCTGTTCGATCAATTTACCTCCAGCTGGTGCCTGACCGTCCCCTTCAGTCACATCAAACACCACTCCTACGATCACTACACCGACATTATCAACCGCTCGATTGTGGCGAAAGGTCCATTACTGGATTTCAGACATCCCAGCTCAATCCGATCGCCGTCCGGCGTCATGGCGCATCGCCATATTCTGCGTCGCAGCGTTCTTTGCACTCTGTCCCGGACGTATCTTTAGTGGGGGCAATTCACGCGCGGTTGCGAGGTGCACGCAGGGCTCACGCATGAACTTTCCGTGTTCGAGTTTTGATACGGAAAGTTTCAGTTTGGTCGCGGAAGCTTGAAATAGGTGCCGGCATAGCTGAGCACGACCCCTTCCGCTACGATTTGTTCGAGCCTTATGCCGCCTTCCAATTGCTCGCCTCTACGCAGCTGCCGGTCATTGATATAGACCAGATTTTCTGCCTCATTTGCCGAGTAGAGATGGATGTTCAATGTCAGCGCAGGCAACTGACGGCGGAAATCTGCTGGCATCTCCCGCAGCAGCGGTACCGCTGCCGTATCTATCGGTGCTGGCGCGTTGGCGGGCTGCCCGGCCGCCGGCTCGCCCGACGCTTGCGCGGGTGCTGGCGGACGCGCTACGGGCGCAGGTTCAGAGGGACTCGCCGCCACGCGTGCCTGGGTGGCCAGATCATCGGTTGCGGATCGGCTGGGCGCTGTGACGACCGGGCTCGTTGCCGGTGGCGCAGATGTCCTAACCGGTGTCTCGCGCGTAACGACCGCTTGCGCAGGCAGTGAGGGTTCAGTCATTACTTTGTTGGCCATTGAGGTAGGCGTTTGTGCGGGCCACCATCGCAGCACAGTCAACGTAACGCCCGCAAACAGCGCAAGTATGACAATTGCCGGCCACAGCCGTCGCCGTGCCGGCACCCAGGAAAATCCTGCCGTGCCAGCTGTCCTCAACATGCGCACCAGCTCGCGTTCCTGTTCCGACTTTTTCAGCGCATCGAGTATGTACGACATGACTAGCTCGTCTCGGCACGCGGCCCTTTGAGCAGCAGCGGTGGTGGCGCCAGGGAATCGTAGGTATTTAACTGCAAAAATGTCAAACGACCTACGATCCCGTCCTGCGCAAGGTTGTGCTCGCGTTGAAATGCCTTGACCTGTTCTTCAAGCTCCTTGTCAAAAACATCCTTTTTGCCAGCTGATACGGGTTCCCGCTGGTAGCGCGCCAAGACCTCGCGTAACCACACCACTGACTGACCCCGCATCCCCACGCGTAGAACCTGCCTCTCCGGTAGGGGAGGCTTCCACAACAAGAGGTATTGGCCATACCAATACCGCTCTATTTCACTGATGTCGAAGGTGTACTGCCGATCGCCGATCTGCGACAGCACGCGGCCCCCTTCCAGCGCCGACACCAACAGGTGATGCTTCTGTCCGTCATTGGCGATCAACTCAATCACCGCCGGTCGATTAAGATGGCGCAGGTTGTTCCACGTCCCGGACTGAAAGATACATTGCAATCCCGCCCGCACCGCGCGCGCGCATGCTGTATCTCCCCATAGCTTCTTGTAATCCTGACCCCAATTTGCGAACAGACCGACCATAGCGGTCTCGATATCAGTAGCGATCTCCGGATCAGCCAACAACTCCGCCAGCGTCGGACGCCGTTCCTGACTAACTTGTGCCGATTCACTCTGTACCACCACTGCTGTCTGCGCAAGCCCTTCGGGGGGACCGGCATCGGACTTCTCGGGTGCTGTCGGTGCAGTCTCCTGTGACGGCCTCGCAGCGGCTTGCACCTGTGTGTCCCCTATCGACTGTTCAAGTTGTTTTGCCGAAACGGCGGTGCCGTCGCCTGGATACCAGGTCTTTAAGGCCCCCGTGAGCTGCCAACCGAGAAGGAAGGCCGCCACAACGGCGGCGGTGGCGACAAAACCTGGCTGTAACATCTTGGCACGCAAAAAAGCGATTCCCACCTGGCCAGCACTGCGACGTACCACCGACGCGCGGACCCTCATCTTCCCTCGCGCGTAAGTCCCGAGTAGTGCACGGTCGCAGATCATGTTAATCACGCGTGGTATACCGCCGGACAAGCGATGTGCGCTGCGCATGGCGGCGCGCGTAAATAACTGATTCTTGGCTCCAGCCACGCGACAGCGATGCAAAATATAGTCACTCGTCTCGTGCGGGAACAGCGACATCAAGCTATACCTTGCGGTGATGCGCTGGGCGAGCTGACGCAAGTCTTCTTGCATTAACATCTTGTTCAACTCAGGTTGTCCCACAAGCAGGATCTGCAACAGCTTCTCTTTGTTGGTTTCCAGGTTAGTGAGAAGCCGCACCTGCTCAAGCACGTCGCGGCTGAGATTCTGCGCCTCGTCAATGATCAGTACGGTGCGACGGCCCTTGGCATGATTCGCAAGCAAGAATGCATTGAGCGCATCGATCAGTGACTTGACCGTGGCGTTGGCCTTTACGTAGTCGAGACGCAGCTCATCACAGATTGCACTGATGAATTCGCGCACCGACAAAATGGGGTACAACACCAAGGCGATATCCACGTTAGCCGGCAGCCGCTCCAGCAGCGCGCGAATAAGCATGGTCTTGCCGGTGCCCACGTCCCCCGTGAGTTGCACGAATCCTCCGCCCTCCGTGACACCGTAGATGAGATGTGCGAGCGCCTCCTGATGGCGCTTGCTGAGGTACAGATAGCGCGGATCCGGCGCGATGGAGAATGGGGGTTCCTTGAGACCGAAGTAGCGCGTATACATGACGGCAATCAGCGGCGCGGGGCCCGCCCCCCTGCAGGCACGTACCTCACTTGGCTGCAGTCCCGACTCATCAGCCGCTCACTGCGAGTGAATTCACGTGGCCAGGGAAGCAGCACGTTTGGCCCATCGCACGACCCGCTATCTCGTTGAAAATACAGTCTTATTGAGCATCATCGCTAGTAAGAAAAGTACTGTCAAGGCCAATTAGGGAGCGCGCCGTCGATCTGCCCTGGGCCTTGCAGCCGGCCCCCTCGGACGTGCCACGCGACTTGAGGCTGATGGGGCACGCGTGCGCCGACGGGGCAGGGCCAAGGGTGTCGCACTGCCGACTCCATGACCCGCAGCGAGCCCGAAGGAGCAGCCATCCGCTTATCAAGTATCTTCTTGCTGGCCCGGCTTGTACTCCGCCATCAGTTGCTGCTGGATGTTGGGCGGAACAGGTTCGTAGTGACTAAACTCGACACTGTACTGACCTTGCCCCCCGGTTACAGACTTGAGTTTTGACTGATAGTTATTCAACTCGCTCAGCGGTACCTGTCCTTTGATCACGACCATACCGCCGGCTTGTGTCTCGGTATTGCTGATGCGGCCGCGTTTGCCGGAGAGATCACCGGCAATATCCCCCATGTTGCCCTCGGGTGCAATAACCTCGATGTTCACGATCGGCTCAAGAGCAATGGGTTTTGCTTTTTTGATTGCATCTAAAAAGGCCTTCTTGCCCGCGGTAACAAAAGCAACCTCCTTAGAATCCACGGGATGATGTTTACCGTCATACAGCGTGACCTTAATGTCTTGCAGCTGGTAGCCGGCAATGGCACCCGACTCCAGCACCTGGCGCACGCCCTTCTCGACTGCGGGGATGAACTGGTTGGGAATTACGCCACCGACGACCCCATCGACAAACTCAAAACCGCTACCGCGCGGCAACGGCTCCACGCGTAGGAAGACTTCACCGAACTGTCCGGCTCCACCAGTCTGCTTCTTGTGACGATGATGACCCTCGGCATTGATGCTGATGGTCTCGCGATACGGAATCTTCGGCGGCCGTGTATTGACCTCGGCATTGTAGCGGTTCTTCATCTTCTCGAGGATGACCCGCAGGTGCAAATCACCGAGTCCTCGGACTACTGTCTCATTCATAGCCGCATTGTGCTCCACCACAAAGCATGGATCCTCCGCGGCAAGTTTCT
>CAYGAS010000339.1:0-14905 GCA_964347935.1 uncultured Nitrospiraceae bacterium
TCGCGAACGCCTGCCGACGACCATGACGCCGCCCTTGTAGAGCTTCAGACGCACCTCTCCATTGACGCTCGTTTGCGAGGCATCGATTGTCGCTTGCAGTAGTTTGCGCTCAGGACTCCACCAGTATCCGTTATACACCAGGCTTGCATAGCGTGGCATCAGATCGTCCTTAAGGTGCGCCACCTCACGATCAAGCGTGATCGACTCGATCGCACGATGCGCCTTCAGCAGGATTGTCCCGCCCGGCGTTTCATAGCAGCCGCGGGACTTCATACCGACATACCTATTCTCCACGATGTCCGCGCGACCGATGCCGTGGCGCCCGCCGATATCGTTGAGCGAGGTCAACAGCTGTGCAGGCGACAATCGCTCGCCGTCGATGGCTACCGGATCTCCATGCTCAAAGGTGATATCGATGCAGACCGGTTTATCGGGCGCCTCTTCTGGCGCAACCGTGCGTAACCACATCCCTGGTTCGGGCTCGAACCAAGGGTCTTCAAGCACGCCGCCTTCATACGAGATGTGCAACAAGTTCGCATCCATCGAATAAGGTGACTGCGTACCGCGCTTCTTTTCCACAGGGATCTTGTGTTGATCCGCATAGGCCAGCAGACTTTCGCGCGAGCCTAGATCCCACTCTCGCCATGGAGCAATAATGCGAATATCCGGGTGCAGGGCGTAGGCGCCGAGCTCGAAGCGCACTTGGTCGTTGCCCTTACCGGTTGCACCGTGGGAAATCGCATCAGCCCCGGTTTCGTTCGCGATCTCGACCAGACGCTTGGCGATGAGCGGACGCGCGATCGACGTTCCGAGCAAATACTCACCTTCATAAAGCGCGTTGGCACGGAACATGGGAAACACAAAATCACACACGAACTCTTCTTTGAGATCCTCGATATAGATCTCACGCACCCCGAGCGCCTGTGCCTTGGCGCGCGCCGCTTCGACCTCCTCGCCCTGGCCGATATCGGCGGTAAAGGTCACCACCTCGCAGCCATACGTTTCGTAAAGCCACCGCAGGATCACGGACGTGTCGAGGCCACCCGAATAGGCTAGAACCACTTTCTTGACGTCAGCCATGGGGACGAGTTTCAGCTAGTCGCATCCAGATAACAAGGGGGTCCGTTGCACTTTAGCTCACGGGTCGTGATGACTGCGTCGCCCGTGAGCGCCGTGCCGCTTAGCCCAGACGAAGCGGGCCGGCACGGTAACGAAGCAGCCCGCCAAAGGCGCGCGCTATCATCGGGTTCGTTCCCAGGACAAATCAAGGCGACCACGAATACGGGTGCGGCCGCGCGCAGCACACGCGCCAACACTTGCCCATGGCCCGCGCACCGTCGCGCGGGCGGCATCGACCCGCGCGGCCGGGCTTCATGCGATGTCTCTTGCAATCGCGGAGCTTCTGCCTTACGCTAAATCTCTAAGTATTTCGGTCAACAATTTAGTGCTGGGGGAAGGACAACCGATCATGAAAAATCCGCTCGACTCCATTTTGGGAACCATCATCTCCGGGCTCGTACTGACCGTGATCTTGTACGTATTCGCGCGCGCCTTCCTGCCGCTGGGCGGTTAGACACGAGAATTTGTCAGGAGGAGACTATGGAACTCGTTCTTGATCGTTGGTTACACATCCTCGCCGGCATTACGTGGATCGGTTTGCTTTACTACTTCAATTTCGTCCAGGTCCCCGGCCTGGCAAAGGCAAAGGCGGACGGCACGGCGGCGGGCATTACCAAGCACATCGCGCCACGCGCTTTGCTCTGGTTCCGCTGGGCTGCCGTTGCTACCTGGATCACCGGCGCCATTTACTTAAGCCGCGGAGGTCACGGTTTCCTAAACGCCGCATTGCTGCAGGGTAGCGCCGCCTACATTGGCATCGGCGCCTGGCTGGGCACGATTATGCTGTTCAACGTGTGGGTGTTGATCTGGCCCAATCAGAAGAAGGTCCTAGGACTCGTCGAGGCGAGCGATGAGCAGAAGGCCAGAGCAGCGCGTGTGGCATTGCTTGCCTCACGTACCAACACCATGCTCTCAATCCCGATGCTTTTCTTCATGATCACCGGCAGCCCGGCACACTTCAGCTGGGCGTCCGGATAAGTTGTATTCGCATTTTGTCAGAAAACTGTGCTCGTGATCGGCTCGACATACGCCTGCACCGATGGTTGGCACAGTCTCGTTTAGGGTCTAGAATCTAGCAACGTTGATCCGCGATAGAGGGCGCCCTGCCACGCAGGGCGCTTTTTGGTTTTATGGTTGAACACTCGCACTTGATGCAGACCTACGCACGATTGCCAGTGAGCTTCGTACGCGGTAGCGGTGCGTGGCTTTGGGATGCCGAGGACAGGCGTTACCTCGATGCCGTTGCTGGAATCGCCGTATGCGGCCTTGGGCATTCACACCCAATCGTGACCCACGCTATTTGCGAGCAGGCCGGAACGCTCATGCACACGTCAAACCTTTATGAGATAGGCGTACAGCGCGAGCTTGCCGACAAGCTGTGTGAGGTTGCACGCATGGACCGCGTATTTTTCTGCAACTCCGGTGCGGAAGCCGTCGAAGCCGCGATTAAGCTCGCCCGACTGTACGGTCATCGGCGCCATATCGAATACCCGTCAATCATCGTAGCCGAGGGCAGCTTTCACGGTCGCACCTTGGCCACGTTGTCAGCCACTGGCAACCGCAAGGTGCAGGCCGGCTTCGAACCGCTCGTGCAAGGCTTTCGGCGCGTTCCCTACGACGACCTCGATGCCATTAAGGCTGTGGGCGATAATGCCAACGACATCGTTGCCGTGCTTGTCGAACCCATCCTTGGCGAAGGGGGCGTTGTCGTGCCGCACGAGGATTACTTAAGAGAGCTGCGTGCGCTTTGTGACGAGCGCGATTGGCTGTTGATGCTCGACGAAGTGCAGACCGGTATGTGTCGTACCGGCCAATGGTTTGCTCATCAACACAACCACATCGTTCCCGATGTCATGAGCCTGGCAAAGTCACTCGGTAATGGTATGCCCATTGGCGCGTGTTTGACCCATGGCAAAGCCAGTGAGCTTTTTCAATCGGGCAGCCATGGATCGACCTTTGGCGGCAACCTGCTTGCCTGTCGCGCGGCGCTGGCGGTCATCGGAGTCTTGCAGGCTGAGGGGCTGGCATCGCGTGCGGCCGCGCTCGGCGAGCGCATGCTTGTCACCCTGCGCGAGGAGCTGAAATCGTTGCCGTGGGTCAAGGTCGTCCGCGGCAAAGGTTTAATGTTGGGTATCGAGCTCGACCGCCCGTGCGGTGAGCTGACGAAGGTGGCGATCGACCGTGGTCTACTGATCAATGTAACAGCGCAATCGGTAATTCGCCTGCTGCCGCCGTTGATCCTGGACGATGCACAGGCAGACCAGCTTACAACAACCGTCGTTGATCTGGTCGAGAACTTTGGACGCAAGACATGAGACCGCGGCACTTTCTAACCCTGCTTGATCTCAATCGCCAAGAGCTGATGCAGCTATTGCAGCGCGCGATAACCCTTAAGAAAGCAACAGCAAGCAAGAGCCAACGCCACGCACCGCTGCGGGGCAAGATGCTAGCGATGATCTTCGATAAGTCCTCCACTCGCACGCGCGTATCGTTCGAGGCAGGGATGGCGCAACTTGGCGGCACGTCGATGTTTCTTTCACCGCGCGACATGCAGTTGGGTCGGGGAGAGCCGATCGAAGACACCGCGCGTGTACTATCGCGCATGGTCGATGCAGTTGTCATTCGTACGCACGCGCATGCCACCCTCGAGAGATTCGCTGCCTACGCGACCGTGCCTGTGATCAACGCCCTGACGGACATGTATCACCCGTGTCAGCTGTTGGCCGACTTGCAAACCTACGTCGAGAAACGTGGTGACATCAGCGGCAAGGCCGTTGCGTGGGTGGGAGACGGCAACAACGTTTGCCACTCATGGATCAACGCGGCCTATCTGATGGACTTCGAATTGCGAATCGCCACACCGAACGGGTATGAGCCAGACGCGAAGCTGCTTGAGCGCACACGCGATCGTATCGTTTTGGCAAAAAAGCCAGTGGAGGCCGTACGCGGTGCTGATGTCGTGGTCACGGATACCTGGGCCAGCATGGGGCAAGAGGGTGAGAAGGCCAAGCGTGAGCGCGACTTCGCTGGCTTTCTGGTCGACCAGGACCTGATGGCGCTGGCCAGAACCGACGCCCTGTTTATGCACTGCCTGCCAGCGTATCGCGGCTATGAGGTAACAGCCGAGGTGATCGACGGCCCACAGAGTGTTGTCTGGGACGAAGCCGAGAACCGACTGCATTCTCAGAAAGCGCTGCTCGAGCTGCTACTGCCCACCTGACTGTTCCAGCTGCCAAGCCTGCGGCCGGGGCCTGGTAGAATCAGATCTGCTATTATCGATAGCGCTTTCATCAGTCCAAATTACGCCGTGGCAGAACTGCTCGAACTCATTGATGTCGAATGCCGCTACAACGGCCGAGCAGCCGTGAGGGCGCTTGATCTGCATGTCACCACTGGCAGCCTCGTCTCGTTACTCGGCCCGAGCGGCAGTGGCAAAACAACCGTGCTGCGGGCTATTGCCGGTTTTCATCCATTGAGCGCCGGCGCAATCCTCATACAAGGAAAGCGCGCCTCCATTCCCGGATATACCCTACCTCCCGAGCAGCGTCGGCTTGGAATGGTGTTCCAGGACGGTGCTTTGTTTCCCCATCTCAACGTAAGCGACAATATAGCTTTCGGTCTGCGGCGGATGACACACGCCAGTAAGCGCGATCTCGTCAGGGAGCTGCTAACCACCGTCGGGCTCGACGGAATGGAGAACCGCTACCCTCATGAACTCTCTGGCGGACAACAGCAGCGTGTCGCTCTGGCGCGCGCGCTCGCACCGAGGCCCGATTTGATCCTGATGGACGAGCCATTTTCCAATCTTGATGTCGACATGCGCGAACACGTGAGCAGTGAAGTGCGAAATATCCTCAAGCGGCAAGGTACCACCGCAGTACTGGTAACTCACGACCAGAGCGAAGCCTTCGCGCTGGCAGACAAGGTGGGCGTGCTGCGTGAAGGAAAGTTACTGCAATGGGATACGCCCTATAACCTCTACCACGAACCGGCCTGCACGTTCGTTGCCGATTTCATAGGCAAGGGTGTTTTCCTGAATGGCACCCTAGTGACACCTGATACCGTACGTACCGAGCTTGGTGTATGCAAGGGCAATCGCGCCTATCCCTGGGGGAAAGACGCCCCGATCGAAGTCCTGTTTCGGCCGGACGACATTGTCTCAGACCCGGACGGCCCGCTTCGCGCACAAGTCACGCAAAAGGCGTTCAAAGGCGCAGAGATCCTCTATACGCTGCGATTACCTACTGGTGGTCAAGTGTTGTCTCTATTTCCGAGTCATGTGGATCACCCCGTGGGGGCGAAAGTTGGAATACGTGTCGAGGCTGACCACTTGGTCGTTTTTCCGCGAAACCAAAACAGATAGAGTTGCGCCTGCGGCCAGCTGCAGTCAGCATCCGGGCGAGCACGTCTGCCGGTAAATCAGCTACAGTACACCCGGCCGCCATTTTGGCCTAAACTAGTTTAATAGCGAGGCCCTCTCATTGGCCAAGAAAATCCTCCATCTGCTAATCGTCGACGACTCGCCGGATGATGCCGACCTTTCGGTTGCGGCATTGCGCGCATGCGGGTATATGGTCAAGTCCCAGCGCGTCCATGACATGGCGAGCATGCAAACGGCGCTCGACAAGAATAGCTGGGACATCGCGGTCGCCAAGCATACCTTTGCACACTTCGGTGCCCAGCGAGCACTCGACATCTTGAAGCGCACACGGCGCGATATCCCACTGGTGGTATTTGCCGAAAAGATCAGCGACGAAGCTATTGCTGAGATAATGACTGCGGGGGCGCGCGATGTCGTGCGCAAGGAGGAACTGGGCCGCCTGGTACCTCTGATCGAGCGCGAGCTGGCGGTGGCACGTGATCATCGCCACTATTGCGAAGTCAACGACCGCCTAAAAGAGGTCGAGGGCAAGCACCAAGCCATGATCGACGGCGCACGCGAAGCCATTTGCTACTGCCACGACGGGATGCATGTCGACGCTAACCGGGCCTACTTACAATTGTTCGGTTACGATGGGCTTGCGGAGCTCGAAGGCGTACCAGTGCTGGACCTAATCGACCGCAGCGACCATGCAAGATTCAAGGACTACCTTCGCAAAGTCGCCAAGAAGAATCAGAAGGCTGACAAACTGGAGCAGTTTACGGCGTTACGCAAGGATGGCAGTTCCCTGCCGGTGGAGGTGAGCCTTTCGCTGATAAATCTCGGTGGCGAAACGTGCACACAACTCGTCGTGAATGATGTCTCAGCGCAGGCCACCACAGCAAATGATGTTGCCAATGCGGAAGAACGCGACCCACTGACGGGCGCCTACGAACGCGAGTATTTCTTACGCGAGCTTGGCAAGACCATTGACCAAGCAAAAGCGGGTGGGCCCGACAGCGCACTGATTTACCTCGAGCTTGACGGGCTAAAAGACATCAACGAAAGGAGTGGTCGCGACACCGGCGATCAGCTCCTGCGTGAGGTGGTGACGCAGTTACGCCACACGCTGGATAACGATGCATTGCTCGCACGCTTTGGTGGCGATGAATTTGCAGTGCTCCTGATGGGCGCCGATCACGGCGAAGGCCAGCGAGTCACGGACAGTTTGACCCAAGGCGTTGCCCGGGCAGTCAAGAAAATCGGGGCACCCCCCAAGGCCACCCAGTGTACCTGCGCGCTTATCATGATCGATCGCACGGCTGGGAGCGTGGAGAAGATCTTGTCCCTGGCCTACAGCGCAACCGAGCAGACGAAGAAGCAAAAAAGGGCCGGTACGGCGGTGATAAAAGGCAAGCGCGGTGAAGCGACCGAGCCAGGCGCCGCGCACGAGAATCAATGGCGCGAACGGATTCAGCGCGCGCTCGATCACGACAGTTTTCAGCTCGTTTACCAACCCGTGATCAATCTGGTTGGCGATCCCTCCGAGTACTACGAGGTGCTACTGCGGGTGGCCGGCGAAGATGACCAGCTCGTTGCGGCAGGCGATTTCATGCCCTTTGCTGAGCGAACTGGCCAGGTCCAAGCCATCGATCATTGGGTCCTCCGGCAAGCGCTGAGCGGCCTCGGCGAAATGCATAAGGAGGGACAACATGCGGCGTTTTTCATCAATCTGTCAAAACAGGCTATTTTCGACGATAGTATCGTCCCGCTGATCAGCGAGACCCTGACCGCAAGTAAGCTCGAGGGCCGGCATGTTATTCTGGAACTCGATGAATCCGTTCTGGAACTTGATGCTGAGCGGGCAGCAACATTTATGCGCGCTCTGAGCAAGCTGCATTGTCGCCTGTCACTAGATGGCTTTGCGGCACGTGTGAACACCCTTAACCGCTTACGCGGTTTACCTATTGAGTTTTTGAAGATCGACGGTATGCTCGCGCGCGACGCTGCCACCGATAACATCAAGCAGATCATGTTGAAGACGATCGTGCAGATCGCCAAGCTTCTCAACAAGAAAACAATAGGTAAGCGCGTGGAAGACGAGGAGACGCTATCACTGCTGTACAGCTACGAGCTCGACTACTTGCAAGGTAATTATTTCCAGCATGCGGATGCCGCACCCGAGTACAAATTCGCCGGTGAGACGACGTTGTCGTCAGACATGGATCCTCTCAGCGGCTGGCCACCCAGTTCCTAGTTTGCTCATTCATTGCTACAGGCCCGCCGGGTGTGTAGCATCCTCGATTTCGAAAAGGCTTCGCGGATTTTTTCTTTCCGAACGTGCGTACCAGTAAGAGTTACGAACCGCTGCCGGCGTCGCCATCCTGGCGTGCGCTCGGCAGCCTGCTGCCTTTTCTGTGGGAGTATCGAGCGCGAGTGGTTCTCGCCTTGACATTGCTTGCTGTGGCCAAGCTCGCCAACGTCGGTGTGCCTTTGGTGCTCAAGGAGATCGTCGACGCGCTCGATCGACCACAGACACTGCTGGTGTTACCGCTGTTCTTTGTCATCGTCTACGGCGCGTTGCGACTTGCCAATTCCCTTTTCGGCGAGCTAAGGGACGTCGTCTTCGCCAAGGTCATGCAGCGCTCAATTCGGCGCATCGCATTGAAAGTCTTCTGTCACCTGCACAACCTCGCGCTGCGGTTCCACCTAGACCGCCAGACCGGCGGCCTCTCGCGCGATATTGAGCGCGGTACGGCGGGAATTCGCTTTCTACTGATGTTCGCAGTGTTCAATATCTTGCCGACGTTGTTTGAGATCGGCCTGGTGGTGGCAATCTTGCTTGCGAGGTATAGCGTTTGGTTCGCCTTCATTACCTTCATCACTGTCGGTACCTACATCACGTTTACCTTCCTCGTCACCGAGTGGCGTACGAAGTTTCGTCGCGCGATGAACGAAATGGACTCCAAGGCTAATACCACCGCCATCGACAGCCTCTTGAACTACGAGACCGTAAAGTATTTCAGCAACGAGGCCTATGAAGCACGACGCTATGACGATCATCTCAGCTCGTGGGAATTGGCGGCGACCCGTACGCAGACCTCGCTCGCGGCCTTGAACGCCGGTCAGGGTGCGATCATCGCCGTCGGCATGACGATCCTGCTTTTATTAGCAAGCCAAGCCGTAGTGAGCGGCACAATGACGCTCGGGGATCTGGTCATGGTCAATGCCTTCCTGATACAGCTGTACATGCCGCTGCGCTTCCTCGGGACGGTGTACCGCGAGATCCGCCAGGCGCTCGCCGACATGGAAAAGATGTTCGGACTGCTCGGCCACGCGACGGAGATTAAGGACCCACCGGATGCGGTGGATCTACGCGTCGAGCGCGGTGATATCCGCTTCGAGCAGGTCGACTTCGGCTACGACAGCGACCGTCAGATTCTATTCGATATAAATTTCGAGCTGCCGACTAGGCACAAGGTGGCTGTCGTCGGTGCGAGCGGCGCCGGCAAGTCTACGTTGGCGCGATTGCTGTTTCGTTTCTACGATGTGACCGGCGGCCGCATTTTGATCGACGGCCAGGACATTCGCAACGTCACGCAGGCGAGCCTGCGGGCCGCTATCGGTATCGTGCCTCAAGACACCGTGCTGTTTAACGACAGTATCTATTACAACATCGCCTACGGGCGCCCCGACGCCAGGCACGAGGAAGTCATCCAGGCGGCGCGACACGCTCACATTCACGATTTTGTTATGTCGCTGCCGCGGGGCTATGACACGATCGTCGGTGAACGCGGGCTCAAGCTGTCCGGCGGCGAGAAGCAGCGGGTCGCCATTGCCCGCACCATTCTCAAGAACCCGCGCATCCTTGTGTTTGACGAGGCCACCTCGGCACTCGACTCCAAGACCGAAAAGGCGATTCAGGCGCAGTTACGCGAAGTAGCGGCCGACCACACGACGCTGGTGATTGCTCATCGCCTGTCGACGGTCATGGACGCCAACCAGATCCTGGTGATGGATGGCGGTCGCATCGTCGAGCGTGGCACACACGCGGAGCTGCTCGGACGCGACGGACTTTATGCCCACATGTGGGCCTTGCAACAACGCGAAGAACAGGAGCGTCTGGCGCGGGCGGTCGGCAACGGGCTGGCGCCGCGGGAATGAGGGTCGGCAGCGAGCGCCGTGCCGTTGCCGGATAGCGGCGCGATCCGCGTCTAAACCGCCCACTCCCCGCTCAAGAGGCGCGGAACCAGCGGCTTCACGATGCGATAGGTCAAGCCCCACATACGGTGGGGACCGACGCGGTAGTATTCGATCTCGCGCGGCTCAGGCCAATGCGGGAGCCGCTGAATGATGCGCTCGGTGGCTTCGGGGTGAGCGAACTCGCTAACCTTGACCTCGATGACCTCTGCGACCTCCCCTGTCGCAACGTTCCAGCGCTGCGGCACGACAACACGCGCAAGAAAAGGGAACACGCGAAACCCGCTCGACATGGTGTGCGCGACAGGGAGATGCGCCAACACCTCGATGCTTTCCCGGCCTAGCCCGATTTCTTCCTGTGTCTCACGCAACGCCGTGTCGAGCAGCGACTGATCTGCCGGTTCGGGCTTGCCTCCTGGAAACGCCAGCTGACCGCCATGAATGCCGCCCTCGCTTCGGCGAACCAGCACCAGCTGGATATCGCCGGCCGCCGACCGATAAACGGGTACCAAGATGGCTGCGATCTGCTTCAACGGCCCATACCTGCTGGCATCACGCTCTGTCCAATGGCGAAGCCTGCGGTCCTACTCAGCACACGTGCTCGTCGGCCGTCTGCGCCGGCGTTGCGTCTCGGCACTGATAGCGCTCCATGAAGTAACACAGGCAGTCCTGGCGGATTGCCTGTGCGTTCAACGTTAACAGCGAGGGGATAACGGGCTCGCGCGTACGGATTTCGCCATCCTCGACATGGAAAAAGCGGCCCGTGACATCCGAACCGGTCTCGTCCCGCACTTGTAGACGAGCATCGCTGCCGGGACGTACCCGCCCGAAGGTCGTCCCCACCGGGAGCTCCTGAAAGTTGAAACGATCGAGATCATCAACAAAACGGATATCCAGTCGATCGTCGGCGAAGCCGAAGTTGATCGCCGCCGGGATCTTGACGGTGGCCACCGTATGGAACAGATCAATATCGTGTGCCGCCACAGGATGACCGGGGATCTCCGAAAGGTTCAAGCAGGCCTCAATGTACTCGAGCGCATGGGCGACGCCCTGCTCCTCACCCGGTCGGCCGCACTCCACGGTGACCGAAGGGCACAGATCAGAAAACGCGCCAACCAGTACTCCTTTGGGCCGCCTGAAATACACGACGGTGCGGTTGAACAGCGTTGCCAGCTGGAGAAAACGATCATCGGTACGCCGCACACTGCCGTAGTGTGGATTGAGACCGGTGGTATTGTGAATGTCCACACACGCAAAGGGCCTGCGGGCGCTCATCTGTGCCAGCACCTCGTCGACCATCCGATGCTCCCGGCACGCCTGCGCCCCCGGGGGGCGTTCCCAGAGGCGATTGTAATCCGGTTGTCCCCGCAAAAAACGCTGTTTGACGCGTGCCGCAGCGACGTTACCGATCATCAAAGAGAGCGCCCGCGGCAACCCTTTTGTTTCATAGTTGCGCAGACACGCCCGCGCGGCCAGCCAACCGGTGTCCTCGTTACCGTGCAACAACACGGATACAAACAGCGGCTCAGGCCGTCGTCCGGGAAGGTGCAGCAGCGTGGGCCCTGGCAGCACTTCATGCAAGCGCGCCGCCTCCAGATCCAAAAGGCCCTCAGGCACGGTGTCGATAACGTTCAGCATTCAAATAGTCCGCCCAGCGACCGGCGCCCCGCTGCGCAGGTTTGTACGAATAGGTGCTCAGCAATGGCGCCATGTCCAACCCATACTTGGCGCGAGCGGCGCCCCGCCAGGCTGCCCCGGTTCGTCCCGGACACCCACGTTGCCCGATGACCTCCGCTTGGCGCCACACGTTGGCAGCGCTTAAGTCCCCGCGCTTGAGCGACGCGCACGCCAGCCACAGCAAGCGATGGAACGACAGGTCGCCCACTGGCCCCTGCCCGCCCACTAACCAGGTGATTTGTGCAGCCCGTCCGTTCCTCCCAGCGTTGTATAAATTCTCACACGCCCGGGTAAACGGGAGCTGCGCCTCCGGCGCTCGCGCTCGCGCGGCCAAGCTCGTCACCAGCCCGTAACACGGCGCGGCCTTGGCAATCGTGCCGATTATACTGGGTCCTGCCGCAATGACGCGATGCTCCCGGCGCAGAGGCACGTCCCCCGCCCGCGTCGGTCCCAAGACCGGCTGTGGGCGCGATCTCCTGGCCCAGGAACGCCCGTGTCCCGGCCCTCGCGAGCTACGTCACCCGCACGCTGTCGGCACAAGCGAGCGAGTCCGCCAGTGCAGGCCTGCGCGCAAGAGGATGTACGCTACAGAAGCGGACCTGCCACCCTGCGACGCCGTGGGTCGTCCCAAATCACGGTGGCGTTGGCTGCAAACGAGGCCTTGAATCTCCGTGCGCTAGACCTCAGTAGTATAGGAATCTGGAGTTCTGGTATCGCTTGGGGGACGTCGCGCGATGAGCGTACAAACGCACAAGGAAACGCTCGGTTTCCAGACCGAGGTCAAGCAGCTGCTTGATATCGTTATCCACTCTCTCTACAGCAACAAGGATATCTTCTTGCGTGAGCTGATTTCGAACGCATCGGATGCGGTCGACAAGCTGCGCTTCGAGGCGCTGTCCGATCATGCGCTTTATGAAGGTGACGCCGAATTCAAGATCCGCGTGGCCTACGACAAGAAAGCGCGCACCATCACCGTCTCGGACAACGGCATCGGCATGTCGCGCAGCGAGGTCATCGACAATATCGGCACCATCGCTAAGTCGGGCACCCAGGCATTTCTCAAGGCCCTCACTGGGGATCAGGCCAAGGATGCCAAGCTCATCGGCCAGTTCGGGGTGGGCTTCTACGCCGCTTTTATCGTCGCCGACAAGGTGACCTTATACACACGACGCGCGGGCGTCGGTGCCGAGCACGGCGTACGCTGGGAATCCGCCGGCAAGGGTGACTACACCATCGAGACCGTCGAGCGGCCGCAGCGCGGCACCGAGGTTACGTTACATTTGCGCAAAAGCGAGGATGACTACCTCGATGGCTATCGGCTGCGCTCGATTATTCACAAGTTCTCCGATCACATTAACCTGCCGATCGTCATGAAGGTGGAGGACAACGACGAAGACGAGACCGTGAACCGCGCCTCCGCTCTTTGGGCACGAGCGCGCAAAGAGATTACGCAGGAGGAGTACGAAGAGTTCTACAAGCACGTGGCGCACGATTTTGAACCTCCCCTCGCCTATGCACATAACCACGTCGAGGGCAAGCAGGAATACATTTCTTTGCTCTACATCCCATCGCGCGCACCCTTTGACATCTGGGATCGCACCCAACGCCGCGGCATCAAGCTCTATGTGCGACGCGTCTTTATCATGGACGACGCCGACCAATTGATGCCGCATTATCTGCGCTTCGTGCGCGGCGTTATCGACTCAAGCGACCTGCCGCTCAATATCTCGCGCGAGATCCTCCAGCAAAGCAAAGAGATCGACAAGATTCGCGCGGCCTCGGTCAAGCGCGTGCTCGGCCTGCTGCAAGATCTGGCCAACAAAGACAAAGAAAAATACGCCACGGTCTGGCGGGAGTTTGGCAAAGTACTGAAAGAGGGGGTCGTGGAGGATACAGCCAATCGCGAACAACTCGCCAAGCTGCTGCGGTTCTCGACCACCCACTCTGACAGCGACACCCAAGACGTATCGCTGGCGGATTATGTTGGTCGCATTTCCAAGGGTCAGGACAAAATCTATTACATCACCGCCGACAGCTTCGCCGCTGCGAAAAGCAGTCCGCATCTGGAGATCTTCCGCAAGAAAGGCGTCGAAGTGCTGCTTCTGCACGATCGCATCGATGAATGGCTGGCGATGCACCTTGCCGAGTTTGACAAAAAGCCGTTGCATTCGGTGGCCCAGGGGGAGTTGGATCTCGGCGAGCTTGAAAGCCCGGACGAAAAGGCGCAACAACAAAAGGTGACCGATGAGCACAAAGACCTGCTTGAACGCATCAAGCAAACACTCGGTGATCGGATCCAAGATGCGCGCCTGACGCAACGCTTGACGACCTCCCCGGCCTGCCTGGTGACCGAGTCTCACGCCATGAGCGCAAACCTGGAGCGGATCCTGAAGTCGGTCGGCCAGGAAGTCCCGGCAGGCAAGCCCATCCTCGAGATCAATGCGGGGCATCCGCTGCTTGCCCGCGTACGCGCAGAAACCGATTCCGCACGATTCGAAGACTGGGCGCAACTGCTGTTCGAGCAGGCCTTGCTCAGCGAGGGCGGTCAGCTCGAGGACCCGGGTGCTTTCGTGCAGCGGATGAACCAGCTCTTGCTGCACCCGGTCGATACTCCGTCCAGCGGTAGCGATCAAGCGGCCAAAACATAGCCCTCATCCAGGCGTCCTGATCAGGCGCGTCGCTTTACGGGACAGCTCCTCCCAAGCGCGCAGGCGCGGGAAGTGCACAAGCATCGATACGAGTGAAAGGAACCATAAGCCATAGAATGCCTTGTAAGAGCCGGCGAGAAAGAAAAGCACAAGCCCGAACACCGCCGGGACCTCGCTCAGAACATAGCTGAGCAATGTTGCCGTTCGCAGACGCGCAATTAACGTCTCTACGCTTTCCCGCGGCGCCATCACCGTCAAATGGCGCTTGATAAACTGTGGGATGATGTACGGCAGCAGCGCCAGGATGAAGAACACGTACTTCAATAACAAGATGTGTCCTGCATCTACTAAATAGCCATCGTGGCCCACTTGTCGGCGTACGATCTCGACCACGAGCAGGTAGGGAAAGAGGCTAGCAATCAGCGCCGCACAGACAATGGCGGTGCTTCGATAGGCCTGCCGCAGTGGACTGTCAGGGTGCATCGACGGGCCTCCTTGCGATGGCACGAGACGGGTTGCGTGTGCTAGTCAAATTCCTTGGCGTATCGCTTTTTGAATCGCAGTACTTTACGCACATAGTTCTGTGTTTCTTTGTAGGGCGGAATGCCTTTGTGCTCGTCAACCGCGGTCTCACCGGCATTGTAAGCGGCCAACACCAGCGTGGTGTTCTCGCGATACCGTTCCATGAGATCGCTCAGGTAACGTACACCCGCCTGCACGTTTTGCACCGGATCGTAGAGATCGTTCACCCCGTATTGCCTGGCCGTGGACGGCATCAACTGCATCAGCCCGGTGGCGCCTTTGTGCGAGGTCGCGTGGGGATTGAATGCTGACTCTGCATGCATCACCGCTTTGATCAGCGCAGCATCGATGTTGTAGAGGCGTGCCATCTTGCGAATCA
>CAYGAS010000340.1:0-7094 GCA_964347935.1 uncultured Nitrospiraceae bacterium
AGCGCGGACATCGCCATCGCCATGCGCAAGATCTCAGTTCAGGGGTGCCGGCGCATCGCCCACGCCGCGTTCGAGCTCGCGCAGCGGCGCCGTAAGTCCGTCACCATGGTGCACAAGGCGAATGTGCTTAAGGTCAGCGATGGCTTGTTCCGGCGCGAGGTGCAACAAGTTGCCGAGCGCTTTGCGGACGTCAAGCTCGATGAAATGCTGATAGACGCCATGGCAGCGATGCTGATCCGCAAACCGGGTGCGTTCGACGTGCTGGTCACGACGAACATGTATGGTGACATCCTGTCGGACGAGGCCGCCGAGCTAGCCGGTGGCCTGGGGCTCGCGGCCGCACTGAATGCCGGTGACAGGCACGCGGTGGCGCAGGCCGTGCACGGGTCGGCGCCCGACATTGCCGGTCAGGGCATTGCCAATCCGACGGCCTTGATGTTGTCCACTGCCATGTTGCTCGATTGGCTGGGCGCTCGTCACAAGCACGACGCGCTTGTAGAAGGGGCTATGCGTCTGGAGTCGGCCGTCGCTGCGATATTGGCAGACCCATCCCAACACACACCGGATCTGGGCGGCCGTGCGACCACGGACCAGTTCGGCGAGGCGGTCGCAGGCGCAATCGCAAAAACGCCGTCACGCTGAGGCTTTATTTATATCTCACGCGTGTAATCGCTCGGCCTGATTTCACGCGCGCGGCTGTAGATCAGCAATGCGAATGCCAGTACCGCTGCCAAGGTCGCGAACACCGCACGATAGGCGTTTCCAGACGCGGCTGCGCCGTTGGCGCTGTAGGCGCCGGCGACCATGCCCGTGATGACCTGCAGCGCGCCGGCGCCAAGCATGGTGAAGATGTTGGCGGTGGTCATGCCGCGCCCGACGAGGTGATCCGCGAACAGGCTGCGTCCATGAGCAATAATGACGGCGCTGAAAGCGGTGAATCCACTGAAAAGTGTCAGCAAGGTGGCGGCTACCCAGAAACTCGGCCTCGGCAGCGCGGCAAGCAACGCGAGCGTAACCGCGCTAGCGCTGCCACCCGCCAGTATGAGGCGTTTACGGCTGTTGAGGAGGCGTTCCAGGACACCGTAGACCACATTGCCGACGATGGCCGCCAGCACCATGATGAACAAGATATTGCCTGCCTCGGTGCGATCGACCTTGTGCACGTCGACGAGATATGGCGCGCCCCAGAGCGCCAGCACCGTCACCAGCGTGCCATAGCTGACGAAGGTGATGGCCAGCACGAACGGTAGCTGGCGGTTCGCGAGGACCTCGATTATGCCCTGCAACATTTCGCGTACGCTCTCGCGGCGGCGCTCGTGGTAGGCGTGGCCGGGCGGCGCATCGCGCACGCGCAGGTAGACCGTCGCCGCCGCAAGGACGGTAATGACCGCTGTAACCCAAAAGGTGCCGCGCCAGCCAATGGCGTCGACCGCCGATGCCATCGGTGCCGTCGCCAGCAGCACACCGGCGTTGCTGATGGCGAGCAACACCGAGATCAGCAAGGTGAAATTTCTGGCGGCGAACCAGCGCGAACAAACGATAAACGCCGCCATCATGATCCCCGAGCAGCCCAGGCCCATGAGTACGCGGGCGAGGACCATGACCTCAAAGCTGCTGGCGCTGGCAAAAGCCGCGGCACCCGCTAACGCCACGAACAACAGCATTGAAATCGTGCTGCGCGGTCCGTAGCGATCGATAAGCATACCGGCCGGCACCTGATTGCAGGCGAAGGCGATAAAGAACGCGCCGGTCAAAATGCCAAGCGCTTCCGGGGTGAGTTGCAAGTCACGGCGGAGATCCGGTGCGATGACGGCCGTGGAGGTGCGATAGAACTGGCTCAAGATCGCCGCCATGCCTAGCGCGGCGAACAGCCAGGCGATTGCACCAGCCGGTTTTTGGCGCCCCAGCTCGAGCTGCGGCAAGCGGGCTAGCCAGCGATTCGTGCGCTTCATGGCGCTACACACATGTCCACTGTCTTTGGAAATGCAGTGCGCACCAGCGGGGAATGGCGGGGAGTCGGCAACAGTTTCTTGTTTATCACGGTGGCCGCGCGAGTATACCATTGGTATTCGGGACATTAGCCGACAATGCGTTAACGTGGAATGAAAGGTAGCTCGACATGAACGGCGGTCAGGTCGTTGTGGACGTGCTGATGGCGCACGGGGTCGATGTCGCGTTCACCGTGCCGGGCGAGAGTTTCCTCAACATCATCGAGGCGCTACGCCAACAGCGAAGCACGGTCCGGCTGATCAGCACGCGCCACGAAGGCGGCGCCGCGTTCGCCGCCGAGGCCTTCGGCAGGCTGACGGCCCGCCCGGCAGCAGTGTTTGTCAGTCGCGGTCCGGGGGCCAGCAACGCGGCGATCGGGATCCACACGGCGATGCAGGGCTCAACGCCGCTGCTGCTCTTCGTCGGCCACGTACGGCGGCGTTCCAAAGGACGCGAGGCTTTCCAGGAGATCGAGCCTCAGCGAATGTTCGCGTCGCTTGCCAAAGCAGTGCTGGAGCCGGCGCGCGCCGAGGAGATCGCCGCGATCACCGCTAGGGCGTGCGCGCTGGCAACGGCCGGGCGACCGGGCCCCGTCGTGGTCGTGCTGCCGCGCGACCTCACCGAATCGGCAGTGGACGCCGCCGACGTGCAAGGTTGCGCTGCGCGCCTTAGCGTCGATGCCGATCCCGAAAATCTGGCACGCGCGAGCGCGATGTTGGCGCAAGCGCGCCATCCGTTAATCGTTGCCGGCGAGATGGTCTCGTTCGAGCATGCACACGCCGCATTGATCGCCTTCGCCGAGGCGAGCGGCGCGCCGGTCATGAGCGCCTACCGTCAGCTGGACGTGTTCCCCAACATGCATCCTGCCTACGCCGGCCATCTCGAGATCAACCGCGCGCCGTTCCAACGGGAGGCCTTTGCGCGCTGCGACCTCGTGATCGCAGTCGGCACGCGTCTCGATGGCATCACGACGGAAGACTACACGTGGCTCGAACCGAAGCAGTCTCTGATTCACATCTATCCGCACGCTGCATCGGTGGCACGCAGCAACGCCGATGTCGGACTCGTCGCCGACACCGGCGCGACCCTGGGTGCATTGATGAAAGATCTGCCACCCGTAACAGGCGAGCGCCTGCATTGGTGTGCGGCGCTGCATCGGGCCTACCTCGAGTTTTCCTCGCCCGACCACGTGCCCGTTCACGGTGCCGTAAATATGGCGGCGGTGGCGGCGGGGCTGCGCCATGTGTTGCCGGACCCTGCCGTCATCCTGACGGATGGCGGAAGCTTTGCCCGCTGGGTGCACCGCTACTATCGCTTCTCGGAGCCCCGTAGCTATGCGGGACCGGTGTCCGGGGCGATGGGTTACGCAGTCCCGGGCGCGATGGGGGCAGCGCTCGCGCGCCCGCAAGTGCCGGTCGTGGCGTTCGTCGGCGACGGCAGCTTCATGATGACGGGCCAGGAGTTGATGACGGCAGTCGAGGCCCGGCTACCGATCAAGCTCATCGTCTGCGACAACCAGGCGCAAGGCTCGATCCTGCTGGCGCAGTGGGAGCAGTTTGGCAAGGACAAGGACTACGCCACCCGTATCACGAGCCCGGACTTCGTCTTGCTGGCGCGTGCTTACGGCGCCGAGGCATCGCGTGTCATCCGCACTGAAGATTTTGCCGCCCAGTTCGAGCAGATGCTGGCGTACGACGGGCCGTCACTGCTGCACCTGATCACGGACCAGCGCGATATTGCGCCGTATGCAGCCGGCAAAGATGCCGTCTGATGTTTCCCCAGCGCGCAGGGGGCATCTCAAGCCATGCGGAGCACAGGGTGAGGTATGGCATGCCCACAGCGTGATGGTACCGTTGACAGGGCTGGCCAGGCAGCTAAGCGACCTCCGCGTGCTCGAGCATGACGTGCAGTAGCACGTCACAGCCGGCGACGAGATCTTCCGCTCTGGCGTTCTCCTTCTCGTTGTGACTGATGCCGTTCTCGCACGGCACGAAGATCATACCGGTGGGTGCGTAGTGGGTGAGGTTGCAGGCATCGTGACCGGCACCAGAATAGATATCGCGATGCGTAATGCCGAGGCGCTCGGCAGCGTCGCGAATGCTGGCGACGCAGCGGTCGTCGAAGACATTGGTCGCACGCTCGCTGATCTGCTCGAAGTCCAAGTCAAGTTGCATATCGCCGGCAATGCGCCTGCATCCTTGTTGCATCTCCGTGGCGATCGCTGCCAGCAGCGCATTGTCGGGGTGACGGCTGTCAATGCTGAACACGACCTGTCCGGGAATCGTGTTGCGCGAATTGGGGCGCACCTTGAGCGCGCCCACCGTGATCACTGGATGCGGTTCATGACGAAAGGCGATGGCATTGAGCGCATCGATCATGCGTGCCGCGCCGACGAGCGCGTCACGCCGTCGCTCCATCGGCAGCGTGCCCGCATGGCCTTCCTCACCCGTAACCGTCACCTTGAAGCATCGTTGTCCCTGCGCGCCCAAGACCACGCCGACGGTCTTACCTTCGGCTTCAAGAATCGGTCCCTGCTCGATGTGGGCCTCAAAAAAGGCGGCGACCGGATAGCCCCCGACGGGCTCGGCACCCGCGTAACCGATGCGCTCGAGCTCCGCGCCGAAAGTGTTGCCGTCGAGATCGGTGCGGGCGAGCGCGTCATTGAGCGGGCACAGCCCGGAAAATACCGCCGACGCGAGCGTGCCGGAACCGAAGCGCACGCCTTCCTCGTCGGTCCAGTTGACGATATCGATGGGCGCGCCGGTATGCACGTCGGCATCGTTGAGCGTGCGCACGACCTCGAGGCCGGCGAGCACGCCGTAAATGCCATCGAATTTACCGCCCAGCGGTTGGGTATCGAGATGGCTGCCGGTCATGACCGGCGCTCGCTCGTTCTCGCTGCCTGGACGGCGGGCAAAAATGTTTCCCATGCGATCGATGCGGATCGCACAGCCAGTTTCTCGGCACCAGCGCACGAAAAGATCGCGGGCTTCACGGTCGAGCTCCGTGAGCGCGAGACGACCCACGCCACCGCCGGGCGTGGCGCCGATCCGTGCCATGTCCATCAGGCTTTGCCAAAGGCGATCGCGGTTTATTCTCAAGTCTGTTGTCATATGGAAACCCCGCTAATGATCATTCGAGACGCCCGCGTGAACGTGGGTCGGCCTCGGCAAGGACGGCGCTGCGACTGTGCCTGTGCGCGAGCAGCTGTAACACGAGGACGGGTGAGGCCAGCGCCAGTCCGAGCAGGCCGCTATCGAGACCGGGGGCGATCAACAAAATGGCGGCCGCCGCCAGCAGCGCGCGTTGCCAATGCCGCATCGGCGCCAACAGGTAACCGGTCAATGCGGCACCCAGTGACATCACTCCGATGACACATCCGGTGAATGCCACGAAGAACTCCTGCCACGTGAAACCGTCGACCACCAACAGGATCGACGGCGAGTAGACGAAGACCAACGGTACCAAGGCCTTGGCGTTACCCAGCCGAAATGCCGTCATGCCCGTCTTGAAGGGATTGGCACCGGCAATGCCGCCAGCGGCATAGGCCGACGTGCACACCGGCGGCGTAATGTCTGCGAGCACGCCGTAGAACAGGACGAACAGATGCGCGGCAATGGGCGGCACGCCGAACTGCACGACCACGGGTGCCGCGATTGACGCGACAATGATGTAAAGCGCCGTCGTCGGAATGCCGGCGCTCAACGCCACGCAACAGACAGCGATGAAGATGAGCGAGAAGAACAGAATCAGCTGATCGAGGGTGAACAAGCCGAAGGGCAACAACGCCTCGATCCCTTCCGACAGTGTGGTCGCTGCCTGTGTCACCATAAACGAGATGCGAAAGGGTGTGCCCGTAATGGTCACGACGCCAACGATAATGCCAACGGCGGCCGCGGCGGCGCCCACGGCGAGCGCATATTTGGCGCCGAGCTGAAAGGCCTCGAAAAGATCGCGCAGCTTCAAGCGCTTCTTCGGATTGAGAAAGCCCACCACGATGCAAGCGGTGATCCCCCAAAAGGCAGCGAGGAACGGCGTGTGGCCGCGAACGATGATGGAGATGAGAATAATGAGCGGGATCAGGTGCATCCAACCGTTTCTCAGTACCGTCGCGAGACGCGGTATCTCTTCGGCAGGTAGACCTTGCAGACCCAGCCGGCGCGCCTCCAGGTGCACGATGGTGAACACACCGATGTAGTGCATGAGCGCCGGCACCAGTGCCGCGAGAATTACCGTGACGTAGGACACCTCGAGAAACTCCATCATCACGAAGGCGGCGGCACCCATGATCGGCGGCGTGATCTGCCCGCCGGTGCTGGCCGCGGCCTCGACCGCGCCGGCAAAGTGTGGTTTGTAGCCGATGCGCTTCATCGCCGGAATCGTCAGCGCGCCGGTCGTGACGGTGTTGGCAATGGCCGAGCCGGAGATGGTGCCGAACATGGCCGAGGACAGAACGCTGACTTTGGCGGGTCCGCCGGCAAAACGGCCGGCGATGGCCTGCGCGAGCTCGATAAAGAACTGTCCCAGGCCCATCCTGGTCGCGATGGTGCCGAACAGTACGAAGTGAAAGACGAAGGTCGATACCACCAGCACCGGAATCCCGTAGATACCCTCGGTTGTCATGTAGACATGACTGATGAAGCCCGCCCAGCTGTTGCCGGGGTGCTTCAGAACCCCCGGCGCATACTGGCCAAAGATCGCGTAGACAATGAAAACGCCGACGATAATCGGCAGCACCGGACCCATGGCGCGTCGGGCCGCTTCGAGTATCAACAGCACCATGGTCGTGCCCACAGCCATGTCGGTCAGGTTGGGACTGCCGATACGAAAGGTCAGTGATTCAAGCGTGATCGGCAGGTAGAGTGAACACGCGACCGCGGCGACGAAGAACAGCCAGTCATACAGTGGCACATTGCCGGGGTTCCACCAGCGCCATGCCGGCGGGGCATTGTTCACACGCTTGGAGTAGCCGAAGACGAGATAGATCAAACCCAGCACGAAACCCAGGTGGATGCCCTTGTGCCAGTGTTCCGGCGGAATGCCGAAGCCGGCGGTGTAGTAGTGATAGGCGGAAAGCGTGACCAGCATCCCGCCTATCACTACTA
>CAYGAS010000341.1:0-11739 GCA_964347935.1 uncultured Nitrospiraceae bacterium
CGGCGGCAGCGAGGATGATGCGATTGCCAAAGGCATCGCCGATACGCCCCCACATGTTGAGGGTCAGGAACTGCGCCATGACGTAAACACCGGCAGTGGCAGTGAACTGGAGGTAGCTAAAGTTAAGGTCGCGCAGCAAGTAAATGGTAATGAAGGGAGCCATGATCGTGACCGCCACGTTGAGCGCCGCGTAGAACAACGAAAAGCGCGCAAACTGCGAATGTCTGATGCGCTGAAATAAGGGCCGGCTCAAGACCGGATCGGGCAGGGCGCTTGCCGTCGGCGGCGGCTCTGTCATGCGAGCGATGCGCGTGAGCGAATAGAATCGTGCGATCACCGCCAAGCTGAAAATGACCAGGAAGCCGGCGCGCGTGCGGTCCTGCAACTCCGCCAGGTGCAGGATGAGCCC
Source organism: uncultured Nitrospiraceae bacterium (assembly GCA_964347935.1). Lineage (GTDB taxonomy): Bacteria > Pseudomonadota > Gammaproteobacteria > Acidiferrobacterales > SPGG2 > SZUA-472. The sequence goes on from CAYGAS010000341.1 coordinate 410, forward strand.
GGCGCCCCATAACGCCACGAAACTGGCGATGCTCATCAGGCGCGTACGACGTGCAAAGTAGCGCCCGCGGCGGCGCTCCGGCACCAGGTCGCCGATCAGACTAGCCCAAACGGGTCCTGAAAAATTGAACGCGGCGAAGTAAAGCACCGCGCAGGTGATGAAAAAGGGAACGGCATAATTTGGAAAGAAATAAGGCAGCCACATGATCGGCAGCAAGATCAGCATCTGCGCGGTAACGCCGGTCAGAATGATTGGCTTGCGGCGAGACGTGCGTCGCGCAATCCAGGCGGAAAAGAGTTGCGCCAACGAGCCCAATAAAGGTGGCACGGCTGCGAGAAATGCGATCTGAGTCGTCGTCGCCTTTAGAAAAAGCGCGTAAGCGCCAAAATACGACTCGCTCATGCCGGCCATCACCGAGTAGGCGACGCCGTCACGCACCGAGAGTTTGAGCGAGCGTTCGACTGCGGGGTCTTTGGAGAATCGTGATCGCGGCACGGCGGCGTAGTCTACGGCAGTCACCGGCCGACGTTAAACAACGATGCGTTCAAGCACTCAGGCGCGACCCTGCCATTACCAGGCCGATGAAAACCGCCGCGGCTGGCAAGGCATGCGAGCTTTGCCCGTGATGGCCCATGACCGTCGGCTGGCGGGTGCGGAGCGACTGCCGCCCGGTACGCGGCTGCGCCCGCAATCCCGTTGACGCACGCGACCGCCTCCGGGTCCGCGCGCTCAGCGCGACCTGCGCGCTGGCCCCTCGGCTGATTACGAGAAGTGCGGCAAGCGCAACGCGGCCGGCCGCACTCCCGTAATCGTCGCAGGATCATTGGCCTAAGTGTAGCCCGTTTAGAGATGACAACCGCGAAGACACTTTGCCAACGCCGCAGATCGGGAAGATCCTCGGTGACGCCGGCATTGACTTAAGTGAGGAAATCATCGCCCATGGCGGCAAGGGAGCTGGCGGCCTCGCGCCGGCAATGACTGGCGCGGGTGCCGGCTTGAGTTGCCTCAGCGAGGAGGCCCCTATGCCGTGCGACGAAAGAGCACGCCGCCGGCGATGGCTGCCGGCAAGGTCAACAGCAAACCGATGACGCTGAACCAAAGCGGCGAGCTGCCGATCAGAAAGAGGCCGAGGACAACGTCGAACAGACCGACGCAGGCGGCATTGAGAAGCGGTGCCACTTCCGCGGCCCGGGCAGCCACGTAGCCGCCGAGGGCCGTTGCCAACAGCCCCAATATGCCGCCGACCAGCAAATACGGCGGCTGTTGCAGAGCCTCCTCAATGAGTTGCATGAGCTCTGCTTGAGAAAGGTTCTCGCTCCCCAGCTGCATCCCGATAAAATTCGTGATCAGCATCATGGCGATGAAGGTCGCGCCGATGTCCGCGACGATGCCGAACAAGACGGCCTTAGGTCGAACACCCTCAAACATGATCTGGTCCCGGCATGAGCGAAACTCCGTGGCAAAACCGGGCACTGGCAATGCTTTTCTCGGTGAACACTTTGCAGATCATCGCCGAGTCTCTTCTGCCCAGCCGGAGATGATACGCCGCAGTTGCTTGAGACCGTCCGTTAATGCGGCCGGGCCCGGTTGCAGGATCTCCGCAGACTTGATCTCGTGAATCTGTCCGCGCTCGACGGCTGGAATGGCGTGCCAGCCCGGCCGCGCCCGCACGCGTTGCGGACGAAAACGCTTGCCGCACCACGAGCCGATGATGATGTCCGGTTTGCGGTCGATCACCGCTTGCGGATCGGCGATGATGCGTTGCCTCGCCAACGGCTCCGCGGCCAGCTCGGGAAAACAGTCTTCGCCGCCGGCCGTTTGGATAAGCTCGGAAACCCAGCGGATTCCCGAGATCATGGGCGCGTCCCACTCCTCGAAGTACACACGCGGCCGACGGGCGAGCTTGCCTGATTCGGCACGGGCGTTGTCGAGCGCGACACGGTACTCGTCTACCAACCGGGCGGTCTTGCGAGTCGCGCCGATCATTGCGCCTAGCCGCAGGATCATCTCGAGAATACCCTCGATCGAACGCTGATTGAAGATATGCACCTCGAGCCCGGCGCGCACAAGCGCCGCTGCGATGTCGGCTTGCAGGTCGGAGAAGCCGAGCACGAGATCCGGCTCAAGCGCGAGGATCTTGTCGATCTTGGCGCTCGTGAAAGCCGAAACCTTCGGCTTCTCCTTGCGCGCCTGCGGCGGACGGACAGTGAATCCGGAAATACCGACGATGCGGTCCTGCTCGCCCAGCAAGTAAAGCGTTTCCGTCGTTTCCTCGGTGAGACAGACAATGCGCCGCGGACCTTGGGCCGTGGGCGAGTAAGCAGCGCGCGTGGACGCAGGCTCGGACATTACTTGCCCCGAAGCCATAGCCAAGCGGATGCGAAAATCATGATCAGCAGCAGCGGTATCAGCCATTTGAGGAAAGCAAACGCATGCCGGCCTGCCCGCGCGTCGTTGTAGTCACGATAGGCTTCGACCACCCGCTGTTGTTCCTGTGAATCGAAGTAATAAGGCCGGCCGCTGCGGATTTGCTCAGCGATGGTCCGCAGCTCGTCCACAGGCCGTCCGATCGTCTGCCTGCCCGCAGGAAACTGCTTCGACAAGATCAACGCCCTGGCCACTTCGTACTCGGACTCCGGCTCATAGCCGCATTGCGCACAGCGCTCGACCGCCGCTTTCTTGAGCGCCCCGCATGCGACACAGACAGCCTCTATCTTCAACGGCCCCGACCCCTCACACGAACTCGGTCATACCCTCTAGTATCGTCCATACGCCCACTTGCAGTACGCTAGCCAATGATACGTTGCGCTCCACCGCGGCGACAGCGCTGCATCATTCCAGCTCGTGAGGGCGGTGGCCGCAGGCATGTTGGCTGGCAGCAAAGGCGGCAAAACGCACGAATATGGCGATGACGACTGGCCCGCAGGATGATGTCACCGAATCAGCGCTCGCGTCCTGGCTCAGAGACCTGAGCGTTCTCGCGCTCGCGCACGCCGTCGGCGTCATGACCTTTACCGGCATGGTCGCCATGGCGCCGGTGATCCGCCAGGATCTGGCCCTGAACGCGACGCAGTTCGGCCTGCTCGCCAGCGCCTATGCCCTGACCCAGGGCATTTTCGGTCTGCCCGTCGGCGGTGTGATCGACCGCATTGGGGTGCGTCGGGCGCTGATCGCGGCGAACCTGCTCGCCGCTGTCGGCGCTTTGCTGCTGGGGTTCGCTGGCAGCTTCGTTACTGCCTTGTTCGCGATGGGCGTCACCGGTCTCGCCTACAGTTTCGTCAATCCGGCCACCAGCAAGGGCGTATTCATCTGGTTTCCGGCGCGGCGGCGCGGCACCGCCATGGGCATCAAGCAAACTGGCGTGCCGCTCGGAGGCATCGTCGGCGCGAGCCTGGGGGCGCTGGCCATGCAGATCGAGTGGCGTACGCTCCTGTACGTCATTGCTGGCGGCGCCACGCTTGTGGCCACGACCTGTCTCTGGCTGCCTCGCGGCGGCGACGCGAGCGCGCGCATACGGCTTAACATCCTGTCCGACATTCGCGCCATTCTCAGCGATCGCAATCTCAATATCTTTAATTTGGGTGTCGGTTTCTATCAGGCGGCTCAGTTCAACTTTCTCGCCTATATAACCTTGTTCATGCGTGAAGCGGTGCAGGCCAGCCAGCCGCTTGCCGCCGCGTGCCTGGGCATCGCCCAGGCCGCGAGCGCATTGGGCCGACTCGGCTGGGGCGCAGTCAGCGATTTTCTTTTTTCCGGTCGACGCAAACCGGTTCTCGTCATCATGGGAAGCGTCGGTCTGACGGCGTTGATCGCGCTCGCCTTCATCACGCCGGGCTGGCTCGTGCTCGGCGTGGCGCTCACCGCGGTGATCGGCCTCACCGTGCCCGGCTATGTCGCGCTCGTGCAAAACATCATCGTCGAGGCGGCGGAGCCCCGACTGGCCGCGACCGCTGTCGGTTACAACCGCATCTTTGCCGCCGTTGGCGCCACTCTCGGCCCGCCCATCTTTGGTGCCACGGTGGACTTTTTTAGTTCCTATTCTTTTGGCTGGTTGATCACAAGCGCGATCCTATTGGCAGCCATCTTCTTGATCGGCGTTCTGTTTCACGAACGCTCGCGCTTTTCTGAATAGCGCCTTATTCGCATGACGTCGCTGCACGGCGGTCGCTGCGATGGCTTGCGTGGTCGTCCGCTGAGTCACGACAGCTACAGCTTGCCACACTCACAAGCTCAGAGGCTGCTAAGAGCGCCGCTTTGATAATGAGCCCTTCGGGGATGACTTCGAAAACATCGCTCGCAACCGTCACTGTTCGACACTCAGCGCCCTCGCATACCGTCGTGCAACAGCGACTCATGCCGACCTCACCCCCAATCCATTCCTCGAGCGCCCTGCCGTTGATCCAGATCCGATTGGACGCGCACGGATCAGAAACGAATGTAGGCGCATCGAGGCTCTTCTCTTCGAGGATGGGCTCCACCCCGAGCGGAGGCAGCGCCTGCTTCAGCTTTTGCAGCGCGTGTTCCAGTTCGAGCCGCGTATTGCCGCAGCGTTCACAGGTGTTGCCCGCATCATCGACCAGCCGTTGCCATAAGATTCGTAACTCCGGCATCTGTCCCGCCCCACGCGTCGATTCTGCAACAACGTCATTCTACGCCCGCGACCTGCGTGCTTGCACCCAGGCAGCCCCTCAGAAAGCCGGCTTCGCCCGCCACTACGGACTGACCGCGATATCATCGCGTCTACTTGGGAAGCACGCGCGGGAGATGCATAGTATGCTGGGCTTTGGTTGAGCCAAGAAATCGCTCGAGGAGGTCGCCGTGAATGTCGCCATCGTCGGCCGTGGCCGAGTGGGCACGGCGCTCGCAAGCGCTCTGCGCGACGCCGGCATCCCATGCCAGCACATGCCTGGAAGACGCCCGTCCGAGAAGCCGATTGCAAGCGCTGATGTCGTCATCGTTGCGGTATCGGATCCCGTCATCCGTGCATGCGCCCAGCAGCTGCTCGCCTGGCTCCAGCCGGGTGCCTCGGTGCTCCACTGCGCGGGGGCGCGCAGTGCCGATGAGTTGGCTGCCTGTCGCACGACCGGCGCACACGTCGGCGTGATGCATCCGTTGGTCTCGTTCGCCGACCCCGAACGTCCGCCAAGCCTGCGCGGGGCCACGTTCATCACCGCCGGCGACGCGCCCGCGATCCGGGCGGCACAGGGCGTGGCGCACGCGCTCGGTGCAACGGTGGTCGTGACGCCCATTCACGGCCCGGTGTATCACGCACTCGTCGCCCTGGTCGCGAACGGCACCGTCGCACTGGCCAATGCCGCCATCCCGACGCTAGAGCGCCTCGGGCTTGAGCGTCGTGAGGCCGAACACGCGATCGCGGCACTGCTGAAGACGGTGGCCGAAAACGTGGAAACGTTAGGGGTGCCCAAGGCGCTGACGGGGCCGATGGCGCGTGGCGACGCGGCCGCGATCGCCGCCCACCGGACGGCGCTTCGGCAGTCTGCGCCCGACGCTGCCGCCGCCTACGATGCGATAGCGCCGCTGGTTCTGCGTTGCGCCATCGATGCCGGGCTGCCCGCGGAACGGGCGAGCGAGCTTCGAGCAGCTTTGAGTCGCTAAAGCAGGGTGGGATTACTTGCGTGCCATGGCGGCCTCACGTAAGAGGCACTCTTCCTTCGATCGGATAGGCCGGATCCGTATAGCCCGGCGTGGACGGATGGCCCGGGGGCACGAGCGAGTCGACGAACTTCTCGTCTTCGGCAGTAAACCGACAAGCGAGTCCCTTTACGTAACCCTCCCATTGCGCCAATGAGCGTGGTCCGGCGACTATGCCGGTGATCAATTTGTTGTACAGCACCCAGGCGAGCGCGAAGTCAGCCGCGCTGGCACCGCGCGACTCCGCGTGTTCCTTCAGCCGCTGCGCGATCAGCAGCGATTCGCGCCGCCACTCCGTTTCCATCATGCGCTTGTCTTTGACGGCGGCGCGTGTGTCGGGCGGCGGCTCGGCATCCGGTGTGTATTTGCCGGTCAGCACGCCGCGTGCGAGCGGGCTGTAAGGATAGACGCCGAGACCGTAGTGCGCGCACGCCGGCAAATGTTCCACCTCCGGTGTGCGGTTCAGGACGTTGTAGACCGGCTGGCTGACGACCGGCCGGGGCACCCTCAAGCTATCACAAATACGGCAGACCTCGGCGATGCGCCAGGCGCGGAAGTTGCTCACGCCGAAGTAGCGGATCTTGCCCTGACGGATGAGATCACCAATGGCCGCGACAGTCTCTTCAAGTGGGGTGTCGAGGTCTTCCTTGTGCAGATAGTAAAGGTCGATGTAGTCGGTCCCCAGGCGTTCGAGGCTCGCCGCGCACGCCTGTAACAGCCACTTGCGCGACAGGCCGCGCTCGTTCGGCCCCTCGCCCATCGGATTGTAGGCCTTGGTCGCGAGCACCCATGCATCGCGCTCGGCGCGAATCGCCCGCCCGACGATGCGCTCCGACTCCCCCTTGTTGTAGGCATCGGCGGTGTCGAGGAAATTGACGCCTTGCTCACGCGCCCGGGCAATGATCTCCTGCGACGCCTGCTCATCCGTGCGCCCGCCGAACATCATGGCGCCGAGGCACAACACCGACACCTTGACGCCACTGTGGCCGAGGTTTCTGTATTCCATTCGCTCGCCCTATTCGCGCCGCTCGCTCGCCGCTGCGCGCTCAACTGCGCTATTGCAGCTCGATGACGGCGCGCACGTTCACGCTCAGGGTGCTCTTGCCGCCCTGCAGCGCGGGTGGTGCGACGGCCTCCACGGCTGCGTCCATGGCCGCCGCGCGCCGCGTGACCGGCACAGGCTGTGCGCCGCCCGTGTCGATGAAGACATCGACAATGCGGTAGCCCTTGGCCGCGAGCTGCTTGCGGACGAGCTCGGCGCGTTGCTTGAAGGCCTCGAGCGCCTGCGTAATCAGTTCGTCCTCGACGGCGGCGCGCTGCGCCGGCGATAGCGAGAAGTTAATTGAAGTCACCTGCAGGCGTTCCTGCAGTTGTCCGATCAGGCTGCTCAACGCGGCGAAGTCGGTTCCCTCCAGCAGCAGCTGCTGGCTACCGCGCCAGCGCCGTATCTTGTTCTTGTCGTAGACCGGATAGCTTTGGTAATTCGTGGTGCGTACCTCGACCTTGCGCTCGGCCTTCGCGGTCTTGAGCGCCCAGCTCATGGTGCGGTTGATCTGGTCGGCGAGACGCGCCGCCGCCTCGTCCTCGGCGGTGACGCTGAGCGTGGCCTGCATGCGGTCGTTTTCGACCGGGCGACTGCGTTCGACCTGAAAGTGGATGTGGTTGTAGTGCACCTGCGCGTCGGCCGCCCGGGCGTGGTCGGCCGTGGCTACAGCGAGAATCAGGACGGTAAACAGCGGCCGTACGGACAGTGGCATGGGCAACTCCCGAAAGCGATTTTGGCGGCTCGATTGTAACACTCCGGTCACCCGGGCAAGCCACCGCCAACCATGCGGCCCCAACCCTTCGCTTCAGTGATATCATCGAACGGGCATCGGACAGCATGACCATGAATAATAGCGACAGTTTCAGGAGAGAATGACGCATGCCTAAGCCATTAGCAGGTCTCAAAGTGCTGGATTTGACCCGGGTGCTCGCCGGCCCCTATTGCACGATGTTGCTCGGCGACATGGGCGCCGACGTGGTCAAGCTCGAGCGCCGTGGCGCGGGCGACGACACGCGTGGCTACGGCCCGCCGTTCATCAACGGCGAGAGCGCCTATTTCATGAGCGTCAATCGCAGCAAGCGCAGCTTGACGGTGGATCTCAAGAAAGAGCAGGGCTTGAAGATCCTGGGTGACCTCATCAAGAGCGCCGATGTGTTAGTGGAAAACTTCCGTCCCGGGCAGATGGAGGCCTTCGGCTACGGTTATGAAGCAGCCAAGAAGATCAGCCCGCGGCTGATCTACTGTTCCATTTCGGGTTACGGCCACACCGGTCCCGACGCCAAGCTGCCGGGCTACGATCTCATCATTCAGGGCGAGGGCGGGATTGCCAGCCTGACGGGCGACCCCGAAGGTCCACCGTACAAGGTCGGGACCTCACAGGCCGACATCGTCGGCGGGATGATGGCGTTCCAGGGAATCCTGTTGGCGCTGCTCACGCGCAATCAGACCGGCCAGGGCCAGAAGGTCGATATCGGCATGCTCGACTGCCAGGTGGCGCTGCTCACCTATCAGGCGGGCATCTACTTCGCCACCGGCAAGAGCCCGACGCGGACCGGCAACCGCCATCCGACCATCGTCCCTTACGAGACCTTCCAATGCAAAGACGGTTACTTGAATCTCGGCTGCGGCAATGATTCGCTGTGGCGCAGCTTCTGCGAGGTGACAGGGCTGCAGGCGTTGACGGAAGATCCGCGCTTTCGGGCGAATGCGAACCGGGTCGAGAACGCGGATGCGTTACGCGCGATATTGGAACCGGTGTTGCTGCAGAAGACCACAGCGCAGTGGATCGAGGCCTTGCGCGCCCGCGGTATCCCGAGCGGCGGCATCCAATCGGTGCAAGAAGTCTGCGAGCATCCGCAGACGCTCGCGCGCGAGATGGTCGTTGAGCTCGCACACCCGAAAGCGGGGCCAATACGCGTCACCGGCGTGCCGATCAAGCTGTCCGACACGCCCGGCGCCGTCGATCGGCCGCCGCCCGTGCTCGGCGAGCACACGGGCGAAATCCTGCGCGAGTGGCTCGGCATGAGCGACGCTCAGGTGGATAAATTGCGCGAACAAGGCGTGTTATGAGAAGAAAGGCCTGGGATCCTAGGTCTCAGGTGCGAGCAAAAACAAGACGGAACGCTGATTCACAAATCCGGATCCCTTGTCAGTCCACGACCGACCATGGGATCACGAACAGTTCGTATTTCGAGAGATACTCGTCCAGGCCTTCGCGTGTACCGCCGGGGTTACGGTATACAGACATGCATCGCTTACGGCCCTTGAGTGACCTTTGCCATTGTTCGCAAAGATTATCATTTTCAACCCAAGCCTTGCCGGTGTCAGTGCCCTGTCGGCCACCCCGCCGCGTAGCTGTTTGATCCTTGGCGTAAGTGACCCAATACTGCTGACCGGTCGTGGTGTTGATCCCGGTCCTCGTCCTCCCCGAGACGAGAACCCAAACGTCCGGTCCAGTCAGCCTGTAATTTTCAGTCAGCTCGTAATAGCCGGGCACACCGGCGCCGAGCAGGCCTTTGGCAAAGCGTTTCTCATCCACTCGGCGCTTGTATGGATAGTAATTCAGCATGGTGCTCACATTGTGCGGTCCTTCCCAGCCTCTCAACTTGAAGTACGCTCTGCGCGTGGCCACCGCCTTTTGCGCGTTCCCAAGGTGCGTATAGGCCGCCATAAGAGGCCACTGGGGCAATTTGGGACTCAATCTGATGGCTCTTTCGAGCGAAGCGACTGCCGCCTCGAACTGTTCCATCCCAAATTGAGCAAAGCCGAGCTCCCACAAGGCACGCGCCCGCGTACCGGGATCGAGACGCATGGCCTTTTCAGCGTAGCGCGCCGCGTTCTCCGGTTGGCCTGAGAGGGTCAAGGCCCAAGCCATGTCAATGTGGCCCAGGAAACTGTTCGGATCGAGTACGAGCGCACGTTCTAGTTCGGCGATGGCTTCGTCATGCTTGCGAGCGCGCAGCAGCATGCGTGACCTCGCCTGATAGGCCAAGGGCATCGGCTCTCTTTCGGCGATCTGCAAATGCTGCTGCAGCTGCTCTTTGACTTCCCATCTCTCGAGGCTTAGCGCCCTCCACCACCCCCTGCCCAGGGCCCGTTGATAGGCCTCCGCCAATGCAGCATGGGCGCGCGCGAAATTAGGATCCAGCCGAACGGCTAAACGCAAGTGGGAAACTGCCGCGGCTAAGTCCTCCGGGGTCTCTCGCAGATAATGCTGCCAGCCGAGAAGGAAGGCGTCGTAAGCATCAATGTTCTCAGTATCTCTTCGGAAGATACGTTCCTTCTCCTTTGCAGTCAGTTCCACTGCCAGCGCAGCGACGACCTTGCGCGTAATCTCGTCCTGTAAAGCGAAAATGTTCTCCATCGAACCATCGTAGCGTTCAGCCCAGACGTGTCCGCCGGTGGTCGCATCGATCAGTTGGGCGTTGATCCGTACCTGGTTCTCGACACGGCGCACGCTGCCCTCCAGGGCGTATCTGACCCCGAGCGCATCGCGCAGCTGCTGCATGTTCACGGGTTTTCCCTTATAAACGAAGGTCGAGTTTCGGGCGATGACGAGCAGGCCCGAAATCTTGGACAGCGAGGTGATGAGATCATCGCTCAGGCCGTCGGCAAAGTATTCCTGCTCCTTGTCGTCGCTGAGATTGGCAAAGGGGAGGACAGCGATCGAGGGCCCGTCCGGAAGTGCGGGTGCTTTCCGTGCGCTCGGTCCCCATGGCGCGAACCAGACGACGATCGCTACCGCAATAACAAGGGCGACGAGTGCGGCGACACCCCTTATAAGTGTGCGCCTGGGGGCCTTCGGTGCTAGCGGCGCGGGGTGCACCTCAGCCGCAGACCCGGTCCCGGGTGGAGGATGACTAACTTCGCCGATTAAGCGGTAACCGACTTTGGGGATGGTTTCGATAATTCTTGGGTGCCTTGGATCGTCGTCAAAGGCTTTGCGCAATTTCCTGATGGTGTTACTCAGCGCATCGTAACCGACCACCATTCGAGGCCACACGGCCTCTTCCAATTGCTCCCGCTTGAACACCTCGCCCGGGCGGCTGGCGAGGCAGACCAGAACACCCATGGCTCTGGGCTCGAGCTTGACGGTCTTTTCGCCCTTGCTCATCCGGTGAGTGGGCGCATGAATACGCCAACCGGCGATAGAAAGCGTGCCGGCTGACGTTGACGATTCGGATGGAGCGCCGTTGCCCATCACATGCCTACCCGTCGCTGGTTGGCGCCGTTTGGTACGGAGTTCGCACCGCCGGGTCTGATCAGCCCGCCGTCATGTTTTCGGCGGAAAAGAATCAGCTTTTCGTCACGTCTTTCCATCACGGCCGTGATGGAATGATCACGTGATTCCAGACTAGCGCCGCGAAGCCGACCGAAGCACCGGCGTCATGCAAAGCATACCACGGCGCTCGGGGACGGCTGCAGCAATGCAGACTAAAACAGTCGGCTTTGGAGCGCCGTTTCTGCACGTCGGCGTATCGGCGACCAATGCGTTTCAATGGAGGTAGCCATGTATCTCCTCGTAGGCAGGCTCATTCTGGTTCCCTCGCTACTGGCCTTGATCCTCGTTTCGGGTTGTGGAGGCGGTAGTAGCGGCGGCAGTTTTGTCGATACGCGCCCGTGGGCAGAAGAA
>CAYGAS010000342.1:0-3238 GCA_964347935.1 uncultured Nitrospiraceae bacterium
TCCTCTAGGTCGGCCATCACGTTTCGAATGGTCGCCGGGCTCAGGTCGAAAAGGGCTTCCTTGGCGAGCGTCCGTGACCCAACGGGCTGACCGTCGCTGATATAGCGCTCAACGAGCGCCTTCAGAAGCAGTTCCGCACGTGCACCCAGTTCAGCCATAGAGCAAGTCCTCGTCTGCATAGATTAGCACTCAAGCTTATAGAGTGCCAAAATGACGTTAGCAACTGCGTCGAAACGGTGTCAAGCCAGCGCTTGACGGGAGGCGCGCGCCCTGGGCTGCTCGTTCGAGCAGCCCAGCTGCGAGCGAGGGCTGCGATTGGCCAACGCGCGGACGCATGATAGTTTAACCTGAGGTAACGCGTTTCCAGCACATGACGTCCCCACAGATCCGGACCATTGGCCTATTCGGCAAGTATGGCAGTCGCCCGAGTGGCGGCGAGATCGCGCGGCTGTCGGCGTTCCTGCAGAGCCGCGGGCGGCGGGTCTTGCTCGACGAGGCAGCAGCAGGCCTCGTCGAAAAAGGGACGGCGGCCAGTTGTCCCGCTGCCGAAATAGGCAAACAGATCGACCTCGCCATCATCGTGGGCGGCGATGGTACGCTTCTCAGCGTGGCGCGTACCCTCGTCGATCACCAGGTGCCGCTTATCGGCGTCAACCTCGGTCGCTTAGGCTTTCTCACCGACATTCCGCCCGAAAGTATGATCGAAGATATCGGCAAGATACTTGATGGCGAATACGTCGATGAGGAACGTTTTCTGCTGTCAGCGGAGATCAAGCGCAATGGCGAGACCATACACGCCTCCAAGGCCTTCAACGACGTCATTATCAACAAAGGCGAGCTGTCGCGGCTGATCGAGTTCGAAACCTATGTGGACGATCAATTCGTCAACCGCATGCTCGCCGATGGAATCATCATTGCCTCACCGACAGGTTCCACGGCCTATGCGCTGTCTGCGGGAGGGCCCCTTCTGCACCCGACGCTTGCCGCCATCGTGATGGTGCCGATTTGTCCACACACCCTGAGCGACCGACCTCTGGTAGTGAGCAGCGATAACCTCATTCGCGTCGTCATGGTGGGGCACGACAATCAGCGCGCACACGTCACATTCGACGGTCAGCTCCATTACCCGCTTCGCAACGAAGACCAGATTTTGGTACGACGCGGACCTACAGCCGTTCATTTGTGGCATCCCGCCGGGCGAAGTCATTACGATATGTTGCGTGCCAAGCTGCATTGGAGCGGTCAGTTCTAACATGCTGAGCTATCTTTACATCCGCGATTTTACGATTGTGCAAGAGCTGGAGCTCGCCTTTGATAGCGGCTTTACTGTCCTCACGGGCGAGACCGGTGCCGGTAAATCGATTCTCGTGGATGCCCTGGCGTTAGCACTTGGTGAACGGGCTGATAGCACGGTCATTCGTCACGGTTGCCGGCGCAGTGAGATCGCCGCGGGTTTTGACTTGCACCCCGAGCAAGATGCCGCGCGCTGGCTCGCGTCACAGGAACTTTTCGCCGACCAGGAATGTATGGTTCGACGGGTAATAGAAGCAGACAAACCGTCGAAGGCTTTCATAAACGGACGTCCGGTTCCCATCCAGATGTTACGTGAGCTCGGTCAATACTTGGTCGACATCCATGGTCAACATGAGCACCAATCGCTCTTGCGCCGTGATGGCCAGCGCCAGATCCTCGATGACTACGCGGGCCTGACAGAAACCTTGCAAGAGCTGAACCACCATTACAACGAGCTGACTGCGTTGGCCGCCCGTCTACAGAACCTGCAACAACAGGCTAGCGAGCGGGCCGCACGCTTGGATTTATTGCGTTATCAAGTGCAAGAGCTTGAAGCGCTCGCTATCACTGCCGAGGAGCTGATTCAACTCGAGGAGGAACACAGGCGCCTCACCCATGGCACCGAGTTGCAGGGCGGGCTGCAGGAGCTCACACAGGTTCTCTCCGATGACGAGAGCGACGCAGTGGCGCACAGGCTCGCGCGCGCCGTGAGCAAGCTTGAGCAGCTTGCCCAATTCGACCAGCGGCTAGGCGAACTCGCGAGCTTGCTGAACGAGGCCAGCATTCATGTCGAGGAGACAGCGTCTCAGCTCCGTCACTACCTCGACAAGCTCGAGCTTGATCCGCAACGCTTGCAATGGGTCGAGCAGCGCCTGGGTTCTGCTCACGACTTGGCGCGAAAACACAACATACGCCCCTCGGCGCTGCCGCAGCTGCTGGATAGATTGTCGACCGAGCTGCAGGAGATCGAAAATAGTGACGTAAACATCGCACGCTTGGAACAGGCGATCGCGAGTGAGCAAGAGGCGTACGATACGCTCGCACAGGAGGTCTCAAACAGACGTGAGCGCGCGGCACAAAAGCTTGCCAAGGCCGTGAGCGCGCAGATGCAACAACTCGGCATGCCTGGCGGGGGTTTTGCGGTCAAACTCGAGCCGCTTCCCAAAGGCGAGCGCAGTGCTAACGGTCTTGAGCGCGTGGAATTTGTGGTCAGCGCCAACCCTGGTCAGCCCATGCACACACTGGCTAAAGTCGCATCAGGAGGTGAGCTCTCGCGCATCAGTCTGGCATTGCAAGTAGTGGCCGCGCAGGTCGCGCGCATTCCAACATTGATCTTCGACGAGGTCGACGTCGGTATCGGCGGGCGCGTTGCTGAAATCGTAGGCCAGCAGTTGCGCCGCCTCGGGGCATCGCGTGAGGTGGTTTGCATCACTCATCTCGCGCAAGTGGCAGCACTTGGGGACCACCATCTGCTCGTCAGCAAGCACAACCGGGGCACCACAACTTCTGCTGAAGTACGTGCACTCGCTGGTCGCGAACGGGTCAATGAAATCGCACGTATGATAGGTGGCATAGAGATTAGCAAGAAGACCCTTGCCCATGCGCAGGACATGCTGACGCGGGCCGCGCACAACGAACGTGTCCCCGCCTGAGTCATCCACTTCGCCAGGTATGGCGGCGTTAGCCGTTCGACCCGCGACCATCGCCGACGTGCCTGATATCTACCACTTACTGGAGATCTACGCGGGTCAGGGCAATCTCCTACCACGTACCATGAGCGAGCTTTATCGACATCTGCGGGACTTCTTTGTCATCACCGTGGGTGACGGGGTTGTCGCGTGCGGCGCATTGGAAATATTTACGGAGGATCTTGGCGAAATACGCAGTCTAGTCGTCGCTGAAACACATAAGGGCAGCGGTTTCGGCAAGATGTTGGTCGACGAGA
>CAYGAS010000343.1:0-6321 GCA_964347935.1 uncultured Nitrospiraceae bacterium
CGTTTCACGGGGGAAGCCGTGTCACTTGCTGCCGCCATCATGAGTGTCAGTCTAAAGATCTGGCACAGCCTGACAACTTACAGGTGGAGTACAGATGAGCTACAGAGACGACATTTTTACGCCGATGCGAATGTCCGCCCAGGGTCGGAAGCCGCCTGACGGGCATCTATCCCCTGACCGGCAGCTCGTGGGCCGATACCGGCCAGTCAGTTTCGATCCAATCGGACCCTTCTGTATGGTCAAGTCCGAATTAATAGAGGTAAGTGCTTCTGCCTGAGAAGCTACGAACGGTTTTCGTGCTACTGGCTACTTGTGACTCGCAACTCGTTTCTTGCCTTGGCCACTGCCTCCGCTAGCGTGGTGCAGCCCGAGGCCTTCACGCGGCGGGCGAGGCCGCGGACGATACGCCCGACCACCGCGGGCCCCTGATAGACGAGCGCCGTATAAATCTGTAACAGATCAGCGCCGGCGATGAGCTTTTGCCAAGCGTCGTCTGCATTCTCAATGCCCCCAACGCCGATAATCGTCACCTTGCCTTGCAGATAGCCGTACAGCTTCGCGATCACCGCAGTCGAAAGCGCCTTTAACGGTCGGCCGCTGAGGCCGCCATCCTCTTGCGCCGTCAGTACCCCCTCCATCGACGGGCGCGTCACCGTCGTGTTGGTAGCGATGACAGCGTCGAGCTTGCGCTCCAGCGCAAGTCGGGCGATGGTCGCGATCTGCTCGTCATCGAGGTCGGGCGCCACCTTGACGGCGATGGGCACGTGCACGCTGTAACTCTTTGCCAAAGCCACTTGCTCGTGCTTCAACAACAACAGCAACTCACTTAGCGCCTCTTGTTCTTGCAGATCGCGTAATCCCGGCGTGTTCGGCGAAGATATATTGATGACCACATAGTCGCTGTATGGTGCCACCGCTTTCAGCGCCTGCACGTAATCTTCTACCGCACGCACGTTCGGTGTGTCCTTGTTGCGGCCGATGTTGACACCGACAATACCCGTTCCACGAGATTTTCCTAAGTTATTGACGAAGGCTTCGATACCTACGTTGTTGAAGCCCATGCGATTGATCAGCGCCGCGTGGGCGGGAATCCGAAACAAGCGCTTCTTGGGGTTGCCCGCCTGCGGTCGGGGCGTCACGGTGCCGAGCTCGACCCAGCCAAAGCCGAGGTCCATCAGTGGACGTACATACTGGGCATTCTTGTCGAGGCCCGCCGCCAGTCCCAAGGGGCTTGGAAATCGCAGCCCCATCGCATCGACGGGCAGCGCGGGAACGCGGCCGGCATACAACAGTCGAAACAGCGGACCGAAACCTGGCGCCCGATAGGCGAGGCGTAGGAAAGAAAACACCCAATCATGACTGCGTTCGGCATCGAACAGGAACAGCAACGGGCGCAGCAGTTTGTACAATGCCGGTGTAGCCTCGTTCAGGAATTGCCGGGTTGGCCTGATGCTAGCGCAGCAACGGTGTCATTAAAACTCTTCGTCATCGCGCAGGAAGCGCCATTGCCCTGTGGGCAGATTGGCTAGCTGCACCTTGCCGATGCGCACGCGTTTGAGCGCCGTCACACGCAGGCCGACGAGTTCGCACATGCGCCGGATCTGGCGTTTGCGGCCCTCCGTAAGCACGAAGCGGAGCTGCTGCCTGTTTGCCCAGGACACTCGCGCAGGTTTCAGCTTTTTGCCATCCAGCGACAAGCCGTGGCGTAGCAGGGCAAGTCCCTTTTTGCTCAAGGTGCCCTCGACGCGCACCAAATATTCTTTCTCGATGTCTGACCCGGGACCGATCAGCCGGCGAGCGATGCGACCGTCTTGGGTCAGCACCAGCAGCCCGCTCGAGTCAATGTCGAGGCGGCCGGCGGGGGCCAGGTGTCTGCGGTCACGCGCATGAAAGCCCTGTCCGCTGCGATCACCCCGGAACCTCGAGGCCGAGGTGATGAGAGAAATTGCCGCGGCATAACCTTTTTCGGGTTGTGCTGACACGAAGCCGACGGGCTTGTTGAGCAACACCGTGATCCTGCGTTGTTGATGCTGGCATGCCTGCGGGGCCAGCCTGATGTCTTGTCCCGGGTCCACCTTGACGCCGAGCGTCGTCACCGGTTCACCGTCGACGTAGACCCAGCCGCGGGAAATGAACACATCGGCCTCGCGGCGTGAACACAGACGCCGCTCGGCCATCAGCTTCGACAATCGGACCTTCGCCAACGCTTAGACCTCCGGACCACTCGTGCACGCCATACCTTCCTCGGCATCGCGATTCCTCTGGGGTAAAATCAGGCAGTCAATTTTACCCTCTTCCGGAGATAGCTCGATGGCTCAGAAGTTGAACAAGTTCAGCTCGCGCGTTACCCAATTGAAGTCGCAGGGGGCGTCGCAGGCGATGCTGTACGGCACCGGCATGACGGATGAGGACATGAGCAAGGCCGAGGTCGGCATCGCCACGGTCTGGTGGGAAGGCAACACCTGTAACATGCACCTGAACGATCTTGCCGCGAAGGTGCGCGAAGGCGTCATCGCTGCCGGCCTGGTCAGCATGCGCTTCAATACCATTGGCGTCAGCGACGGTATCGCCATGGGCACCGAAGGCATGAGCTTTTCGCTGCAGTCGCGCGACCTTATCGCCGACTCGATCGAGACGGTCATGGGTGCGCAGTGGTATGACGCCAATATCTCCCTGCCCGGGTGCGACAAGAACATGCCGGGTTGCCTGATGGCGATGGGACGCGTCAACCGCCCGGCACTCATGGTGTACGGCGGTACTATCAAGCCCGGGCACTGGAACCAGCGCACGCTTGATGTGGTTTCGGCCTTTCAAAGCTATGGCGAGTTCATCGCCGGCAAGATCGACGACAAGACGCGGCAGGCGATCGTGCGCAATTCATGCCCCGGTCCGGGTGCCTGCGGCGGCATGTACACGGCCAATACCATGGCCTCGGCGATTGAAGCGCTCGGCATGTCCTTGCCCTACAGCTCTTCCACGCCGGCGGTGGATCCGCAGAAACTGGAGGAGTGTTTCCAGGCCGGTGCGGCCATTCGCGCCCTGTTGGAACGCGACATCAAGCCACGCGACATCATGACGCGCGAGGCGTTCGAAAATGCCATGGTGATGGTCATGGCGCTGGGTGGCTCAACCAACGCCGTGCTGCATCTGATTGCCATGGCGCGCGCCGTCGACGTGACACTCACGGTGGACGACTTCCAGGCTGTCAGTGAACGTGTCCCCTTTCTTGCCGATCTGAAGCCGAGCGGCAAGTACGTCATGGAAGATCTGCACAACGTTGGCGGTACGCCGGGCGTGATGAAGTACCTGCTGGACAAGGGGCTGCTCAACGGTGCCTGCCTGACCGTGACGGGCAAGACCATCGCAGAGAATCTGGCGCCGCTGCCCGGCCTGCAGAGCGGCCAGGATGTGGTACACGCCTTAGAGGCGCCGATCAAGCCAACCGGTCACATTCAGATCCTACGGGGCAATCTCGCGCCCGGGGGGTCGGTGGCGAAAATCACCGGCAAAGAGGGCAATCGTTTCTCGGGTCCCGCGCGCGTCTTCGATTCAGAGGAAGCGATGTTGACGGCGCTGGAGCAGGGGCAGATCAAAAAGGGCGATGTCATTGTGATTCGCTACGAAGGGCCCAAGGGCGGCCCGGGGATGCCCGAGATGCTGACGCCGACGTCGGCGATCATGGGCGCTGGTCTGGGCGAACACGTGGCATTGATCACCGACGGGCGCTTCTCGGGGGGCTCGCACGGCTTCATTATCGGCCACGTCGTGCCCGAGGCGCAGGAAGGCGGGCCGATCGCGCTCGTCAAGGATGGCGATCGCATTACGATCGACGCCGTCGGCAAGACGCTCGAGGTCGACGTCAATGAGCAAGAGATGAAGAAACGTCGCGACGCTTGGACCATGCCGCCGTACAAGGCCAAACGGGGTACGCTCTACAAGTACATCAAGACTGTCCGCAACGCCAGCGAGGGTTGCGTAACGGACGAATAGCCGTCTGTAAGACTCTTCCTCGACCATGCGCCTCTTGTCCGGCGACAGCCAGCGATCATCGGCATGATCTTGAGTGGGGGATTGAGCCTGGTGTAATGGGATTTTCGGTTTCGGGGTATTCGTGCGAGGAGGAACTATTCGTGTGGCGCACCGTGGCAGGGCTTGCCTTGATCTCACTTGCGAGTGCTTGCAACGGCTCGTCGGGTGGCGGCAGCGGCGTATCGACGCCGGGGCTGCCGGGGTTGGCGACGACCGTCGTCGCGAGCGGCCTCTCGAGCCCGCTTCATTTGACGGCGCCCGCGTCTGACCCGCGCCTGTTTATTATCGAGAAGCCGGGACGCATTCGCATCGTCGAAAACGGGCAACTGCACTCGACGCCGTTTCTGGATATTTCGAACCTTGTGTCCACCGGCGGCGAGCAAGGGCTGCTCAGCCTCGTCTTTCATCCGCAGTACGCCGCTAACGGTTACTTCTACGTCAACTATACCGATCGCGGCGGCCACACCCGGGTCGTGCGATACACGGTCAGCGCCGACCCCAACGTTGCCGACGCGGCTTCGGCCAAGACCATCCTGGGCGTCACACAACCGGCGAGCAACCATAATGGTGGTCACATTCTGTTCGGTCCGGATGGAATGCTTTACATCGCTATGGGCGACGGCGGCGGGGGCGGTGATACCTTCGGCAACGGACAGAATACCGCTACCTTGCACGGGGCGTTACTGCGTATCGATGTGGACCACGGTGATCCCTATGCGATCCCGACGGACAACCCGCTGGCGAGTCAGCCCGGCGCACGCGCAGAGATCTGGGCATACGGCCTGCGTAACCCCTGGCGCATCGCCTTTGATCGCGCGACAAATCTCTTATACATCGCCGATGTGGGACAGAACGCGTGGGAGGAAGTCAATGTCGCTGCGGCCGCTACCGGCGGGCTCAACTACGGCTGGAACATCATGGAGGGGCAGCACTGTTTCAATGGTGGCAACTGCAACAGTAACGGGCTTGTGCTGCCGGTACTCGAATATGATCACGGCGTCGGCTGCTCCATCACCGGTGGCCACGTCTACCGTGGCAGCGCCATACCGGCTGTGCGAGGGCACTACTTCTACTCCGATTTCTGTAGCGGTTTCCTGCGCAGCTTTGTCTATGCCAACGGTGGCGCGACCGATGCACTCGAGTGGGAGGTAGGCAGCCTTGGCCGGGTGCTTTCTTTTGGGGAAGATGGCGTCGGTGAGCTTTACGTGCTGTCGCAGAACGGCAATGTTTACCGTCTGATTGCCAACTAGTCTTTCGCTGGTCCGTCGCCTGACATCGCGACGGCGGATCGCTGCGCTGCTCTTGTCCCGGGACTGGCGAGAGTATAGATTACGCCGGCTGACCAACGCTCAGCACGCACAGGAGAACAAAGCGTGAAAATCAGACACCTGGCGCTGCTGCTCAACCTCGGCTTGGGACTCCTCGCCTGCAGCGGCACCGATTATGCGTCGGTCTCGAAAGAAGTGAACGAAATGTTGGCGAAGGATGTCGCTTTGACTGCTGAGGACAAGACCAAGGTCATGGCGTTGCGTGCGGAGGGCGAACGCCTGCACCAGGAAGGCAAGACGCAGGAGTCGCTGGAAGCGCTGAAGCAGGCCCGCGAGATCCTGCAACGCGCGAAAGACGCCGACCTACTTAGAAAAAGCGAAGGTTGACTGCGCCGCTCCACGACGGCAGGAGTCCGCCTGTGACCGGTTTCGAACGCAACATCACTTTCGAGATGGAGAAGAAATGAAGCAACTAACCCAAATACTTGCCAGTGTCTGTCTGGCCCTTTTCTGCGTGTTCACCGTCGGCACTGCGCAGGCCTTCCAGCTGCAATGGTTCGGCCAGTCGGCGTTCAAGGTCACGACGCCCGGCGGCAAGGTGATTGTGATCGATCCGTTCATAAGCAAGAATCCCAAGACCCCCGAGCCGTTAAAAGACCTGAGCAAACTTGGCAAGGTCGATCTGATCTTGCTTACGCATGGCCACGGTGATCATATCGGCGACACTGTCGCTATCGCCAAGGCCACGGGCGCCAAGGTCGCATTGAATTCCGACATGGGGCACCTCTTCGCCACCCTCGACTGGCTACCCTATGAGCAGCTGATCCGCTTCAACAAGAGCGGACCCATCACACCGCTCGGGCCGGGCATTACCATAACCATGGTACGCGCCGAGCACAGCTCCGAGGTGGTACACACCGACCCAGGCACGAAAAAGAAATCGCTGCACCCGGGCGGCGAGCCGTGCGGCTACATCATCGAGCTCGAGAACGGCTTTAAGATCTACCATGCAGGCGACACGGGT
>CAYGAS010000344.1:0-10481 GCA_964347935.1 uncultured Nitrospiraceae bacterium
ATGGTGTTAGACATTGGCGGCGGCACGACCGAGGTTGGCGTCATCTCGCTCGGCGGGATCGTCTACGCGCATAGCTTGCGGATGGCCGGTGACAAGATGGATGAGGCCATTATCAATTACATCCGCCGGACCTACGGCCTGCTCATCGGCGAGGCAACCGCAGAACGCATCAAACGCGAAATCGGCGCCGCCTGGCATCAGAGCGAGGTTCGCCGTCTGCAGATTAAGGGCCGACACATCGCAGATGGGGTGCCCCGCAGCCAGGAGGTTGACAGCCGCGAGATTCATGGCGCCCTGAACGAATGTCTGGCTGCCATCGTTGCCGCGATCAAGACTGCGCTCGAGCAGACGCCGCCCGAACTAGGCGCCGATATCGCCGAAAAGGGCATTGTCGTTACCGGCGGCGGTGCGTTGCTACGCGACATCGACCGCATGCTGGCGGCGGAAACGGGACTGCCGATTGTCATTGCTGAAGATCCGCTGACCACCGTGGTTCGCGGCTGCGGGCGGGCGTTACAAGAAGCAGAAGTATTGGGCGACGTCTTCCTGTATGAGTAGCTCATAGCGCCGTCTATGATCAGTCCACTCGGCCGCGTTAATGGGCACCCTTCCGGATTGACGCGACTGGTCTTGCTCTCTGCCTTGTCAGTCGCGTTGATCGTGCTCGACTACCAAGGTCACTACCTGACGCAGATACGCGCGACCCTCTCCGCCCTCGTCTATCCACTGCAGGTCGCAGCGGCGCTGCCCGTGCGCGTGAGTGCCTGGGCAACTGAGCTTTTCGTAAGCGAGCGGACATTACGGGAGCAAAACACCACCTTGCGTAACGAGCGACTCCTCGCGCAAGCGCGCCTGCAGAGGCTCGAGGCGCTGGAAGCTGAAAACAAGCGCCTGCGTGATTTGTTGGGGTCGGCGGCGCAAGTCGCCGACCGCGCTGTCATCGCCGAGCTGGTGGAAGTTAGCTTGGAACCGTTTACGCGCCGGATCGTTGTCGCCAAGGGAAGTCGTGACGGTGTCTATCTCGGTCAACCCGTGATCGATGCGTTCGGCATTATTGGGCAGGTCACGGAGGTAGGATTGTTCACGAGCAAGGCGACCTTGATCACAGACCCGGGGCATGCGATCCCGGTGCTCGTTAAGCGCAATGGTTTGCGCACCATCGTGTTCGGTACCGGCGCCCCCGATCGTGTGAGCGTTCCGTACCTAACTGCTTCGGCTGACATTGGCGAGAGCGATTTGCTGGTGAGCTCAGGCATGGGTGGGCATTTTCCACCTGGCTACCCGGTCGCCGAAATCACGCAGATTGTAAAAGATCCGAACGAGGCCTTTCTCGAGATCAGCGCCAAACCCACCGCACGCCTCAATTACGGCAAGGAAGTGCTGCTCGTCTGGCCGGGCGATCACAACACAGCGCGGTCCGGCCCGGAATGACCCGCGCCCCGGCAAGACAAGGTGGTTTGATCGTAATGCTAACGTTCGTGGTGGCGTTGCTGCTCTCGATGCTGCCGGGACCGGAGTGGGCCGAGCGTTTTCGCCCGGACTGGGTGGCGCTGGTGCTTATCTACTGGAGCGTGGCGACACCGGGCCTCGTCGGCGTCGGCATCGGTTGGCTCGTAGGTCTGGTGCTCGACTTACTGCATGGCTCCGTGTTGGGCCAGCATGCCTTGGCGCTGGCGGTGGTCGGCTACATCGCGCACCGGCTGCACTTGCAGGTTCGCATGTTCCCGCGCTGGCAGCAGGCGGCAACGGTGTTGATCCTGCTGCTGATCAACCAGTTGCTCGTGCTCTGGATCAAGGGTGTCCTGGGGCAAGCGCCGACATTATGGCCGAACGTCACGTCCAGCATCGTCGGCATGGCCATATGGCCATTGGTCTTTATCATCCTTCGAGACGTGCGCCGCCGCGCGCACTTGAGCTGATCGATGCTTGATATCCCTATCAAGGACTACTTTCGCGAAACGCGGCTGTTCAATTCACGCTTGTCTCTTGCCGTGGTGTTTGTGGCGTTGTTGACACTCGCCTTAGTTGCGCGCCTCGTCTACCTGCAGATCATCAACCATCGTCACTATGTAACGCTGTCGCAGGAAAACCGCATCCATCCGCGTCCCATACCGCCCGTACGCGGGCGCATTTTCGATCGTCACGGCGCGGTGCTGGCCGAAAACAGGCCAGTGTTTACGCTAGAGGTGATCCCCGAGCAGGTCCAGGATATGGACGGCCTGCTACGCCAGATCAGCGACATCGTCGAGCTGCATCCGCGCGATATTCGGCAATTTAAGAAACAACTTCGCAAGCGCCCGCGTTTTGAAAGCCTGACACTGCGTACGCATCTGAGCAGTGAGGAAGCCGCGCGTCTTGCCGTCAACCGCCCACATCTGGACGGTGTCGAGTTGCACGCGCGTTTGCAGCGCTACTACCCCTCCGGCGGTCTTGGCGTACACGCCATCGGCTACGTCGGTCGCATCGACGAACAGGAGTACGCGGGCATCGACCGCTCCGTATACCGCGGTACGCACCATATCGGTAAGCTCGGCATCGAGCAGCAATACGAAAGATTGCTGCTCGGAAAAGTCGGCATCGAAAAAGTGGAAGCTAACGCGCACGGGCGGGTACTGCGCCAGATGGACCGCGTCGCGCCCGTGGCGGGCCAAAACCTTTACCTGAATCTCGATGCGAGAGTGCAGGCCGCGGCCGAGAGTGCCCTCAAGCAGCGACGCGGCGCCGTCGTTGCGATGGACCCCAATAACGGCGAGGTGCTGGCGCTGGTAAGCACACCTGTTTATGACCCCAATCCGTTTGTGAACGGTATCGATCCGGAATCGTACGCACTGCTTATCGATGATCCGGATAAACCCCTGATCAATCGCGCCATGAACGGTCAGTATGCCCCCGGGTCAACGATCAAACCGTTCTTCGCGCTGGCTGCCTTAGAGCTCGATGACTTCAAGCCCGAGGAGAGCATCCAGTGCGGTGGATCGTTTCGGCTACCGAATTCATCGCGCCGCTTTCGCGACTGGAAGAAATTCGGACACGGAGATGTAAATTTGCACAGTGCCCTCGTGCAATCGTGTGATGTTTACTTCTACAGGCTGGCGCTGATGCTCGGCATCCAACATATGAAAGACTTCCTGGCGAGGTTCGGATTTGGGACGCCAACCGGCATTGACATTATGGGCGAGTCTCCCGGGCTGCTGCCCTCCCGGGAGTGGAAAGAGGCGCGCGGCGAACCCTGGTATCCCGGCGAGACCGTGGTCACCGGCATAGGCCAGGGCCCGATCCTCGCCACCCCTTTGCAACTCGCCAGCGCCGTAAGCATGCTGGCGAGCGGGGGACGGCAAGTCACCCCGCGCCTGCTGCGCGCCGTACAAGACCCGAAAAGTGGAGCTCTACAGCACACCGCGGCTGAGCTTCAGCGCAAGATCGTTCTCAAGCGGACGGATGCTTGGAGTTTGGTGCAGGCAGGCATGGTCGACGTGGTGCACGGTGAAAAAGGTACCGCCCGCCGCGTGGGGTGGAATGCGCCCTACAAGATCGCCGGCAAGACGGGTACGGCGCAGGTCAAGGCGCTCGCCCAGGGCGAGGAGTATGACGAAGAACAGACGCCGGAACACCTGCGCGATCATGCGCTCTTTATCGCTTTCGCACCGGCCGACGACCCGCAAATCGCCGTCGCCGTTGTAGTGGAGAATGGCGGCGCCGGAAGCTCGGCGGCGGCACCCATCGCGCGCCAGATTATGGATACGTACTTGCCGGCGCTGAACAAACAACACAAACCGCTACCGGCAGGAAACTTGGTCCGGGCCGGCGAATGACACCGGCCTCTCTGTTTCGGGGGTTCTGACCTAACCTACCTATCATGACCTTTTTAGAACGCTTGCATATCGACAAACCCTTCATCGGCGGGCTGCTGGTCCTTGCTGTGCTCAGTATCGTCGTGCTCTATAGTGCGAGCGCAGGTGAGCCCAAGGTCGCATTGGCGCAGGCGTTTCGTCTTACCTTGGGCTTCGCGATCATGCTGGCCATCGCGCAGATTCCACCCACACACTTGGCGCGTTGGTCGCCGTACATTTACGCCACCGGACTGGTGTTGTTGATCATCGTAATGATCGTCGGTGCAAGCGGCAAAGGCGCGCAGCGGTGGCTCAACCTGGGACTACTCAATTTCCAGCCGTCCGAAATCATGAAGATTGGCGTGCCCATGGTGGTGGCCGGTTACTTTTCGCGCCGTAGCCTTCCGCCGGGATTGCCGGCGATCGCATTCGCCAGTGCGCTGGTGTTAATCCCGACCCTGTTGATTGCTCGCCAACCGGATCTGGGTACCGCGATCCTGGTAATGACCTCGGGTCTCGTGGCGCTGTTCCTGGCAGGCATACACTGGCGCTGGATCGCGGTGATGTTCGGTGCCATGGCTGCGTCCGTCCCTGTACTCTGGGCATATCTGCACGACTATCAGAAACAACGCATCCTGACCTTGTTCACCCCGGAAGCCGATCCGCTTGGAACTGGCTATCATATTATTCAGTCCACGATCGCCGTCGGTTCTGGGGGCGTGTACGGGAAGGGCTGGTTCAACAGCACGCAGACTCACCTCGAGTATCTGCCGGAAAGCTCGACTGACTTCGTGTTCGCCGTGTTCGCTGAGGAATTCGGATTGATCGGCATCTTCGCCATGTTCGGGGCCTACCTGTTCGTGGTGATGCGCGGGTTGGCCATTGCGTCCAACGCCCAGGACTCCTTTGCGCGACTTCTTGCTGGCAGCCTGACACTCACGTTTTTCCTGTACTTCTTCGTGAATATAGGCATGGTTACCGGTATTCTGCCTGTGGTCGGCGTGCCACTACCGATTGTCAGTTATGGTGGCAGCTCGCTGGTCACCCTGATGGCAGGCTTCGGTATTCTTATGAGTATCCAGACTCACCGCAAGATCGTTCAGACGTAGATCGGCTTATGGCATCGCGACTGCCGCTACCCACTGCTCTTAGCCTGCCGATCTTTCTGTTCTTTTCCGGACCCTGCTCCGCTGTCAGTCCGAGCGACTATCCCGCGCTGCATACGTTCATGCACGACATGTCGAGCAAACACGGGTTGGCGATCCCAGACCTCAAGCGGTGGTTCGACCAAGCGGACATTCGCCAGGACATTCTGGCGGCGGTCAATGCCCCCAAGGAAGCATTGCCCTGGTACCGCTATCGCGAGCTTTTCGTGACCAAACAAAACGCCATGCGCGGAAAACGGTTCTGGGGAGCAAATGCACGCAGTCTGGCGCGTGCCGAACGCGAATACGGTGTCGATCCAGCTATGATCATTGCGATACTAGGCGTCGAAACACAGTACGGTCGCAACCTCGGCCGCCATCGTGTCATGGACGCCCTGACGACGTTAATGCTGGAATACCCGCGCCGCCAGGTATTCTTTCGTCGCGAGCTGGAAGAGTACCTGTTGCTGACCCGCGAGCTTGGCATCAACCCGCTGACGCTGCGAGGCTCTTACGCCGGCGCCATTGGCGTACCTCAGTTTATTCCCAGCAGTTACCGCCGCTATGCCGTCGACTTCGATGGTGATGAACGCATCAACTTGGTAAGCAGTACCGCCGATGCGATAGGCAGTGTGGCCAATTACTTCAGGCAGCACGGCTGGGAGCGCGACGGTCTCGTGATCGCTGACATCAGGCTTGAAGGCGAACTAGCGACGTGGATCGAGGAGCTCGACAGCACCCCGATTACGCCACTCAAGTATTTGATTACTTACGGTATACTGCCGTTGGAGTACAACCAGATCGATCAGTCGGCCGCACTGATACGGCTTGAGGAAGAGACGGGTCCCGTGTACCGCTTCGGTTACAACAACTTCTACGTCATTACGCGTTACAACCGTAGCCGCAACTACGCAATGGCCGTATACGAGCTGAGCCAGTGGATACGCCAAGTTTACGAGCAAAGCCCATGAGGGGATGGGTCTGCATGGTCATGTCGCTCGCCCTCGTACTCGGCGCTTGTAGTACCCAGCGCGGCGGCGGCTATTATGAGAATGACGGTCCACCTAGGCGCGTGCACGTCGACCCCTCCCGCATCGCGGACGCGAATCCGGTTGCCGAACCCCGCAGCACGTCGGGCAACGGTCCCTATATCGTTTTTGGCAAGACCTACCTGCCTCTACAGGATGCAAACGGCTATCGCGAGCGCGGTATTGCTTCATGGTATGGCAAGAAATTTCACGGCAAGCGCACCTCGAGCGGGGAGCCGTATGACATGTACGCCATGACCGCGGCCCATAAGACCCTACCCTTACCGACCTACGTGCGGGTAACCAACTTGCGTAATGGTCGGATTGCCGTGCTCCGCGTGAATGACCGGGGGCCATTCCTACACAACCGCTTGATCGACCTCTCATATGCGGCGGCGCTGAAGCTTGACATCGTTAAAACCGGCACCGCTGTGGTCGAGGTCGAGACACTGGCCATTGCATCCGGTAAGGCGAGCGCTCAGGACGGGGTGGAGGCCATGCCGGAAGGGCGGAAGCATCTGTCGAAGGATCTGCGGCTGTACCTGCAGGTTGGCGCATTTGCCAACTGGGAGAACGCCGCAAGTTTGCGCGCACGGCTGGCCAGTGCAGACTTCGGTGCGGTCTTCATCCAAAGCGAGCTGCGTGACAACACACGCTTTTACCGTGTGCGGGTTGGGCCCGTCGGCAGCGTCGAGCGAATCGACGAGCTCGTGCAGCGCGCGAACGAGTACGGGTTGCGCGATACCCAGATAGTGGTCGAGTAATTACGGCACTGCATGCGACCAAGCGGGCATAGACTTTCGCTCGCTGTAAGAATGCGCTACATTGCTTGGCCTCAGCGTTACCTACCTATTTCAAAAGCAACCATGGCAACGATACCGCAACCCACGCTCAGCAGCAGTCTCGGCGCAAGCTTGGTGTACCTAAATGGCGAGTTCATGAAACCGGAGCAGGCGACTATCTCGCCCTTCGATCGCGGCTTCATCTTCGGCGATGGTGTGTACGAAGTGATTCCGGTGTTCGGAGGCCGGTTGTTTCGGCTGCGCTCTCATTTGCAGCGCCTGCAGGACAGTCTCAATGCTATTGAGCTTGCTAATCCACTGTCGCTCGAAAACTGGAAACAGGTCCTGCAGCGTCTGGTTGACGAGGCCGGCGGCGGCGATCAGTACGTCTACCTGCAGGTGACACGCGGGGTCGCGCAGCGCAATCACGCTTTTCCCCAAGATGTGCGACCGACCGTATTTGCCTACGTTCAGAACAAACCTTTTCCGGAAGAAAGTCTCGATCAACCGGGCGTGGCTGTCATCACCGCGAGCGATATTCGCTGGCAACGCTGCGACATCAAGTCGGTCTCATTGCTCGGCGCCGTTATGTTGCGGCAACTCGCTGAACGTGCGGGTGCGATTGAGACAATACTATTACGCGATGGGCTGGTGACAGAGGGCGCCGCGACGAACGTATTTCTGGTCTTAGACGGCGTCTTGGTGACACCGCCCAAGAGTCGATTAATTCTGACGGGGATCACACGCGACCTGGTGCTGGAGGTCGTACGTGAACATGGCATCACGGTAGAAGAACGGGATGTGCGTGAATCCGAGCTCGCTTCCGCTTCCGAGGTTTGGATCACCAGCTCGACCAACGAAATCAAGCCTGTCGGCACTATTAATGGCACGACCGTGGGTGACGGTCGGGCGGGACCCGTGTTCAAACGCGTGTACGGTCTATACCAGGACTACAAACAGGCTGTGCGCGACGGCCGCGTCGAGTAAGCCTCAGGCGGGCGTTGCGTCATGGAACACCCGGTTGTTGTACGCAAGCTCGGATGCGTGGGCTATCTTGCCGCCTGGCGCGAGATGCGGAGCTTGGTCGAGGGCAGAGTCGCTACCACCACAGACGAGATCTGGCTGCTCGAACATCCGCCCGTGTTTACCGTCGGCTTGAAGGGTAAGGGTCGCGAGCTGACCAATACGCGAGGTATGCCCGTTGTGCATAGCGATCGTGGCGGTGATGTCACCTATCATGGTCCCGGACAACGCGTGGTCTACGTGCTTATGGATCTGCACCGTCGCCGCTGGGGTGTGAAGCAGCTCGTTTCCAACCTCGAGCAAGCGGTCATTGACCTGCTCGCCGAATTCGATACGCTCGCAGAGCGCCGTCGCGGGGCACCCGGTGTATACGTTGGCGGGAAAAAGTTGGCCGCGTTGGGGCTGCGCATACGCGGTGGCCAAAGTTATCATGGGCTGGCGCTGAACGTGAATATGGATCTGGCGCCTTTTACGTTTATCGATCCCTGCGGCTATCCTGGCCTCGAAGTCACGCAATTGGCCGACACCGGAATCGCAAAGAACGTGCAGCAGGCAGACCGCCTGCTGCTACCGCATCTGCTGCGAAACTTGGAGTACATGCCACCTGTCAACATCCCAGTACTTGCCAGCGCGCCTGCGTGAATGAAGACAAGACGCCGCGAACCGGGTAAGCCAGCAGCAAGCAACACGAAATGGAGCGGGCGTGGTCAGCTGGCAGCATGTCGCTGAACTGTTTGTCCTACCACCGGGATCGATAATCGCGCTCGCATTCCTGGGATTCTTGATCCAGTTGAAATGGCGAGGATCGGGCCTGGCCGTCGTCGCGCTAAGCGTGGCCCTCCTCACGGGCATGAGCCTGCCACTCACCGGGCGTCAACTTACCGCCGCGCTTGAAGCGGGCGCGTCGCCGCTTTATAGCGACGCCTTGGAGGACGCGCGTAAGAAAGCGGGTGCCATCGTCGTCTTGGGTGCCGGCCGGTATGCTGATGCACCCGAATACGAATCGGATACAGTGAGCCGCTTCGCGCTGGAGCGACTGCGTTACGCCGCGCATCTGCACCGACAGACCGCTTTGCCTATCCTGGTGACCGGAGGTGCGGCCGACGGTTCGAAACAAGCCGAAGCCATACTGATGCGCAGTACACTACGACGGGACTTTCAAATCACACCGCGATGGGTGGAACCGCGTGCGGGCAACACGATGGAGAATGCCGTCTATGCGCGCGCGCTGCTCACACGGGCGGGCGTCGAGCAGATCCTACTCGTCACGCACGCCTGGCATATGCGCCGTGCGCTGTGGTCTTTTCAACTGGCGGGATTCAAGGTCATACCGGCACCGACAGCCTTTAATACGCTCCGCCGGCGCGAACGCGGAATTCTCGGTTATCTGCCCTCGGCCGAGGGACTGTATTGGACGCGCACGGCGCTGCGTGAACGCCTGGGCTACCTCTGGTACCGCTACAAGTATCCGCCCGAGGTGGTTATAAGAATGCTGCGCGATCTCAGGCCGTCTGCGAAGTAGGGCTTGCGGGGGCTCGTTGGCTCGCCATGCTGGGAACGCGACACCGGCACGCCATGGTCACTCGGCCGCAAGCGGCAACGTCAGATAGGCCATGAGGCGACGCCGAAGCCGTTCGGGATCGAAAGGTTTGGCCCAAAATTCGGTGGCGCCACGGGCCAGCGCGCAGGCGCGCACTTTTTCTTCGGTCACGCCCGTGATCATCACGATTGGCATTGTTTCTAGACCCGGAATCTTGCGCACCGCACTGATGAAGTCCAGGCCATCCATACCCGGCATCTTGTAATCAATCAAGCACAAGACCGGTGCGCGCTCACAGCACCACCCGAGTGCAGCCGCGCCCGAGGTAAAGCTCACCGTCCTGACCCGCCGCTGGCGCTCAAGCTGCTTAATCACGTTCTCCAGAATGATCAGATTGTCCCGCTCGTCGTCTAGCAACAAGATCGTTGGTGTCACCTGCACTTGCCCTCGTGTGCCGCGTGCCGGCATCTTTTCATCTCTATGGCGATACAAATTCCATGCCAAGTCAGGGGCTGAGCAGGACGCAGCCGCCGACGCATGAACGCAGCGGGTACCGCCGGGAAGGTGAAATGCCTGTGCCCTGCGTGCGCCACATTGAGGCACAGCAGGTGCCACGAGGCGAAAGGGAAATGGACGGAAAATAGGGCTTGGACGTTCTGAGAATGGGGCAGACGTCCGCCGAACGTCTTTCTCAGCGGCGCGCGCGCTTACGCCCGCCGACGCGGCCAGGCTTGTCCAGCTCGGCGGGTAAATCGACCTGACCGAGGAAATCTTCGTTTTCCTTTATGAAGCTCTCGATCGATTCCTTGTCGGGTTTGATTTTGACCGCGGGCGCCGCGGGGGTGGGCAGCGGCCCCGGCTGGACCGACTTAATGGCGGTCTGCTTATGCCGTCTAGGCTTCCAAACCGAGTTCTGCGCCCATCGCTCAAAATCTGCAGCGCTCACCGGCATGCTGATGTGGTCACCCTGCGCGGCATCACAGCCCAGTTCCCGCAACTGCTCGAGCACGGCCAGGCTTCGCGTGCCCTCGGCGATCACTTCCAGGTCCAAGTTGTGCGCAAGGTCGATGGTCGCGCGCACGATCATGGCGTGCTTATCGTTATCGATCATATCCATGACGAAGGACTTGTCG
>CAYGAS010000345.1:0-13650 GCA_964347935.1 uncultured Nitrospiraceae bacterium
GCTCACCGACGAGGCCCTCGACCTGCTGGTCTCTTATCACTGGCCGGGCAATGTGCGCGAGCTTGAAAACGCGATCGAGCGGGCCGTAATCTTGTGTGAGGGTCAGGCCATCGCGCCGGACATGCTTGCCATTGACAGCCGCGTGAGTGAGGCGGCAACGGCTGGCGGCGCGACAGCGGCGAGCGCGTCGGTTGAGGACTACATTCGCAGCTTCGTGCGCGAGCACGAAGGCGTGCTTACCGAGACCGAGCTTGCCCAGCGTCTTGGCATCAGTCGCAAGACCCTATGGGAAAAGCGCAGCCGCCTGGGCATCCCGCGCAAGTCTCGCAAGACGGTCGCGCGTTCCCCCAGCCGGAATCACTGAGGCCACCCCGGCCGGTTGGCGCGCAGGCGTTAGCCGTTGCGCCCGCTTGGATGCGTTGGGCTGGCGTCGCCGGTGGAACACAAACCCTTCCAAGCGCAAAAGACTTATCTTTGCTTGTCTTTCAACCTCACGCCGCGCAGGCGACCTTATAAATTAGTACATTCTAATGCTCTTATATATTGACCTTAAGATAGCCATTCGAGGGAATTGACAGGGGTCGGGGACGGGGGGGACCATGCGGGGGCGTATCCCTTACCCTGAAAGGGGATATGCGGCCAGACGCCGTGGCCACGGCGGATGGGGCAAAGTGGACGGGCAACCGACCGCCGATCGAGAGACTAACAACTCCGGAGGATCGTCAACATGGTCTATACCAAAAAGACGCCAGCGGTGCTGATTATCGGCATCATCATGGCGGGCTATGCCTTTCTGGTGCAGCAGGGCATGCTGAGTGGCCTGCTGAAGACGCTGAAGACCAGCGGCATGGCAGGCGAGATGGTCACGATGGGCTACATTTTCGGCACCATCGGCATCGTCATCGGTCTGTGGCAGCTGTTCGCTACGGTCAAGGAGGGGCATTTGGATTACTACCTCTCCACCATCGGCGGTGCGCTGCTGATCCTGCTCTGTGTGTTCGTAGTGAAGTACGGCGCCGAGCCGGCGTTCAAGATCTGGGGCAAGGCCTCGGATGCGGCCATTGGCTGGAACTTCCAAGCCACGCTGGGCCTGAACTACATCCTGCTCGGCATCATCGTCGGCATCATCGTCGTCAATGTCTTCACGATTCCGGCCTGGGCCGAAAACGGGGTGCGGCTCTCGCGTCTGGGACTGAAGAGCGGCGTCATCCTTCTCGGCGCGCTGTACTCGGCGGCGGAGCTGCGCAACCTCGGCGGCCTGTCCATCGTGCTGATCGGCTTTTTTGTCCTGGGCTCGGTCGGCATGGTGCTGTGGCTTGGCCGGCTTAGAAGGATTCCGAACTCCATGGGCGGGGTGCTGTCCGCCGGCATGGGCGTGTGCGGTGTGTCTGCCGCCGTGGCCTCAGCGCCGGTCGTACAGGCCAAGTCCACCGAGATCGCTTACACCATCGGTACGATCCTGCTGTGGGGCGTGCTGATGATGTTCATCTTCCCCCCGATCGGCCGGGCCCTCGGTATGGGTTACATCCAGTTCGGCGCCTGGGCCGGCACCGGCATCCTGAACTCGGCACAAGTAGCGGCGGCCGCGCTGATCTACCAGCCCACGGGCATCGAAACATTGAAGGTCGCCGAGATTTTCAACATCACCCGTGTCCTGTTCCTGCCGATCATCGTAATCTGGCTGGCAGTGTGGTACGTGCAGCGGGAAGCGGGCGCCGAGCGGGTGAACGTGGGACGCGTGATCTTCGAGAAGTTCCCGATGTTCGTGATCGGCTTCATCCTGCTGTTCGCGCTGTCGACGACAGGAATCTTCGCCCCGGCGCAGCACTACAAGGGCAAGTACTTTGACAACACCATCAAGGAGTCGAAGCTGCTCACGAGCGAAGAGACGGCCCTGCTGCAATCGGAGCTCGGCAAGATACAGCGCGACGACCAGAAAGCGGCGGTTGAGCGGCTGATCGAAAACCGCAAGGCCATGTCCATCGATCACGACACGGTCTTGCGCGGATTGGCCAACGCCAAGGTGCTGTCGAAGGACGCGAACAATGTCCTCAAGAAGGCACACAAAGTTGTGTACCACACGGCCAAGCGTATCAAATGGTTCCGAACCCTGATCGTGTGGTTCTTCGCCTTTGGACTCACGGGGCTCGGCATGCAGATCACCTTCGCCTCGATCAAGCAGGCGGGCGGGCAGCCGCTCTTTATCGGCACCATCGTGGGGCTGACCAAGGCGGTCGGCGCGCTGATTGTGATCATGCTTTTCGTGCGCGAAACGATTTGAAGGAGGCTTACATCATGGCTCAAAAGATGCAATACGATCGCGGTACCTTGCTCTCCATCTTCAAGACCGACCGCGCCGAGGACCTGGTGGCGCTGGGGGTGGCGCTGGCCATCGTCGTGCTGGTAGTGTTATTCGTCCCGCGCTAGGGGACATTCTAAAAGCGTCCCGCGGACCGCGGTCGCGGTCCGCGGGATTTTTTTTGCACATGGTGGGGATCGTGATGTTAAAGGCTCGCAAAATACTGCTCGCCAGCCACGGCACCGAAGGCGCCCGGGCAGCAGAAAGATTGGCACTCAACTTGTGCCGCAGCGGGGCTACGCTGCGTCATTTGGTGGTCGTCCCGGATTTCTGGAAGGGCATGATGGGTGACGACTGGCTCAACAACGCCTCGACCCAGGCGGCCTTCGGCAGGTATGTGGAGACGCGACTGGAAGACGAGGTCCGCCGTCACATCGCCAAGGTGCGCCGGCGGGCCGAGAAGCGCCGGACCCGCTACCTGCCCACCGTCGTCTTGGGTAAACCTTCGGACTGCCTGCTGGATGAAGTGGGCCGCGGCAAGGTGGATCTGGTCGTGCTGGGCTCGCCACGCCCGCGGGGTAAACCCGGGCTACGCTCGCGTATGTTGACCGATGAGCTGTTGAAACGCCTCAGGACCCCGGTGTTGGTCGCCCCCTACCCGAATGCCTGAAACGGCCAGCGGCACGCCTTCGGTGGTGGACCGTCCGCCGCCGGTGGCCAGCCAAGATGCCGCCTGGGTGCGCGTTCCCACGCCGTTCTCGCCCGCCGAGCTAGCGGCGCTTTGTCATGAGCCCGAGGTCCTTTTTCGGGTCAATCCCTACTATTACTTCAAGTGCTGGACGCAGACCGGTGTCGATGCCTATCACGCCGAGTTTGACAATCAGAGCAATGAGCAAAGCCTGGTGCTCGATATGGCGGTGACTCGCGATCCCGCAGGCGGATTTCAGGTTTCCTACACGCAGGGGCTCAAGCGTCGCACGGTGTTTTCGATCGAGCCGACGCCGCAGGGCAGCTATCTTTGCGTGACGGACGATTACGAGGGTGTGCCCGCAGAGGAACGCGGCTCACGTGAGGCCGAAGTGGACAAGAGTTTGATGGCTTGGGGCGAGGGCCTGCGGAAGTACTTCAAGCGCATGAAGCACTGGTCGTGGCTACCGGGTTGGTGTTGGTACATCCGTCGCGTTTGGATCCCAATGAAACCTTCGGCACGCCGTATTGTCTGGCTGATCTATCTAATTGGGGTCGCCGAGTTCTGCTTTTTCCTGTTCGTGTTGCTGGTTTTTGTTCTGGAGCAGTACCGCTGAGGCGCCCACAAACAACTGCCGCCGGGGCGCCGCGCGCGCCCATGGTGTCGGGGGTGCATTAGACCCGTTGGCGGTGCTAGGGTAAGCATATGGCGCCTTCAGGCAAACTCACACCCCTTCTAGCACGGGGCACCGGGTGATCCTGCCTGGGGGGCGGCATGGTAGTCGTGTCGCGCAGCATTCATATCGATGCACCAATCGAGCGGGTCTTCGCGCTGATGGCGGATCCGGCCATGCGTGCTAGGCTCAATCCTGGCGAGACGCCACTGTCGGTTGAGATCGAAACAGGGATACCCCTGCGCCAGGGCAGCATCTGTCATTATAGCTTGAAGCACGGCGACCGCATTCTGGATTACCGCATGCGGGTGCATGAATTCGTTTCCAATCAGCGCATCCGCTCAGTGTCGGATTCCGCCGTGCCCTTCGAGGTGCGCATCGAAACCGTGCCCGAGGGAGCCGGCACACGGTTGACCCAGACCGAGTCGTTTGAGCCGAGCGATGCCATGCTGCGGGAGGCGTTGCCGGATGAGGTATCGAGCAACACTGTGCGTCTCGCCCAGCGGTTCTTTCTCTGGATTGATCCGGAAGCGGCGTTGACGTTGCGTCGGCGCCAGGAAGAGCAGCTGACCAAGATCCTCGAACCCCGCATGGACCAGTGGCTTGCCGCTATCAAGGACTATCTCGAAGGCGCGACGGACAGACCGGCATGATCCTGCTGAGCGGGTAGGACAAAAGCAAAGCTGACATGACATGACGTCGGGGACGAGAACACCGCCCAGACGACGATTGCGACGGGTATCGCGCACATCGGCGTTCAGCGAGATCGTGCGCGATCACATGGACCTGGCGCCACCGATCGTTTCGCCGGCCACGAGCTGTGACGACCTGGTTCGCCTCATGCGCGAGCGGCCGACCTCGAGCGTACTGATCGGCAGCAGCGACGGTCGAGTACAGGGAATCATTACCGAGCAGGATGTGGCGCGCAAGCTGGCCTACCGGATACCAGGCGTCACCCGCGTCGAGGACATTATGAGCACCCCAGTGCTCCACATCCGCGAGGACGATTACCTTTTTCATGCGCTCGCGACTATGCGCCGGCGTGACCTACGTCATATGCCGGCTGTGGATCGCAACGGGCGTGTGGTCGGTATGTTGCACTTGCATATCGCCATGGCGGCTGCCTCCTCCACGCTGATGGAGCAGATCGACCGTCTCACGCACGAGGAGACGCTGGCCGGATTGCACCAGGTCAAAAGCGAGCAAGTGGAGGTGGCCGCGACTCTGTTTAGCGAGAATGTGCCGGCGCCTGAGATTCAGGGACTGCTCACACAGATCAATAACGACATCTATCGCCGCATCCTCGAGCTGGTGCTGCGGGACATGGAGGAAGAGGGCTGGGGCAAACCGCCCGTGCGATTTTGCGCGATCGTCATGGGCTCGGGTGGACGCGGCGAGAGTTTCCTGTTTCCGGATCAGGACAACGGTTACATACTCGAGGACTATCCCGACAAGCAACACGGCGCGGTCGATGCCTTTTTCATCGAGCTTGCAGAACGCATGACCAAGGCACTTGCTCAGGTCGGCATTCGCCTATGCCGCGGCAACGTGATGGCCACCAATCCGCTCTGGCGCAAGTCCTTGTCACAGTGGGTCGGTCAATTGCGGGGCTGGTTGCGTCGCCCGAACCTGCTCACCCTTCGTCTGGCCGATATCTTCTTCGATTTCCAATCGGTGTTCGGTGAACATGGATTGTCTGACGCGCTGCGCGGCGAGCTCACACAAAGCGTCAAGGGTCAGCACGCATTCTTGCGCGAAATGCAGCGCGTGCAGACGGACCACGGTGTGGCACTGGGGCTTTTCGGCAAATTAACGCCTGACCGCAGCCCGGGGCCGCATCACGGCAAGCTCAATCTGAAGTACCATGGCTTATTGCCGTTGGTGGAAGCTATCCGCTTGCTGGCTCTGCGAGAGGGCGTCCCCTACACCAGCACACTGACACGCATTGGTGCCTTGCACGAAAAAGGCGTGCTCGACAGCAACGAGCAGGATTACCTCGCAGGCGGTTTCCAACATTTGACCCGACTCGTGCTGCGTCAGCAAATCACCGATTTCAAGGCGGAGCACGATGTCAGCGCTTATGTCTCACCGAGGGCGTTGTCGCTGCGGGAGAAAGACATGCTCAGGAACGCGTTGCGGGCGATCGACGCCCTGCGACAGCGTGTGAAAAGCGAGTTCACCGCCGAGATTTTCTAACGGCAGGATTGGGGACTAGGGACCGAAGGGTGAGTGGTGACAATTCGTGCCTAGTCCTCAGCACTCAGTCCCGAGTCCTCGCTAGTCGGCGGAGGCGCGGGTATCTCTCGCCGGTGGCGCTGCTGTCTCGGCCGACAAACGCGGCAGTGAGAACATGAAGCAGGTACCTTCGGCGGAGGTGCTTGCGACCCATATACGGCCGCCGTGATGCTCGACAATCAGGCGGGTGATTGCCAGACCCAGGCCCGTACCTTGCGGTTTGCCCCGTTGCTCATCGCTGACCTGATGGAACTTGTCAAACACACGTGACGCTTGATCCGGGGGGATTCCCGGGCCGTTGTCGGCGACCGCGACGCGCAACGTCTTGGCATCGAGCTGCAAGCTCACCTCGACACGACCGACATCACGTGCGCAGAATTTTGCCGCATTCGACAACAAATTGATTACCACTTGCATCATGCGATCGCGATCTGCCTTCACCATCGCAGGGGTCTCGGGAACTTTAGTCTCAAGGGCAACCTTATTCTCATTGAAGATCTGACTGACGGCAGCGATGGCATCGCGAATGATGTCGCGCATGTCGAGCGGCTCCTCGTTCCACTCCATGTGCTGGGCCTCGATCTTGGCGAGATCGAGCACTTCATTGATGAGCCGGGTCAGTCGTTCACTTTCCTTGACGACGATGTCCAGAAAATTCTGCCGTTCTTTCACAGGCAGATCGGGATCGTTCAGCAGAATCTCGGAGAATGCGCGAATGGAAGTCAGCGGCGTGCGCAGCTCATGACTCACGGTCGAAACGAAATCGTCCTTGAGGCGGTCGAGCTCTTGCAGGCGTGTGTTGGCGGCCCGCAGCTCGGCGGTCGCGGCTTCCAGCTCGCGCGATTTTTGCTCGAGCCGGCGGCTGTATTCCATGACCTGGGAGGTCTCGTCAAGAATTTGCATTACGCCCTCGATACTGAGCGCCTCGCCCTTGACCACCGAGGACACCATCACTCGCGCCGAGGCCGAACCGATGGCCCCGGCCAGCACACGTTCAGTAAAGCTCACCAGATCGGCATCGGCGCCAAGCTGGTTTTCGAGGTCGATGCCGCGCCGACGTGCATAGTGCGTGAACATATCATTGGCCTGTTTTGCGCCCATGAAACGCGCCACCAGTCCCCGCAGCTCCGGTATGCTGGCGGTCCCGTGCCAGATGTGTGCTTCGCGACCGGGCCGCAGCTCGCGAAATGCGTCGACAAAGAGCGCGGCTTGTATCTGCTCGATCGGCGTCTGCCGGCTGTAAAGCGATACGCCCACCAGCAAGCCGATGTTGAACAGCATGCTCCAAAAAACCGCGTGCGTAATCGGATCGAGGCCTGTCAGACCAAATAGCTCATAAGGGCGAAGCAATTCACTGCCAAAGAGCCCGTGATCGAGAAAAGCCACCGGCAGCCATCCCGACTTAGCGAACGAGGGCAGCAGCAGCGTATAGGCCCAGACGGCAAACCCGGCGGCGAGACCGGCAATGGCGCCGCGCCGGCTCGCGCCCTTCCAGTAGATGCCGAGCAGGATGGCCGGGGCGAATTGCGCGGCTGCGGCGAATGACACGAGGCCAATGGTGACCAGCGCGAACGACTCGCCGATCAGGCGAAAGTAGAGATAGCCCAATAGCAGAACCACAACAATGGTGCCGCGGCGTATCCCAAGCAGGAGGCCGGTCAGGTCGCGGCGTGCCGCCAGCCCCAACGCCCGGATTCGCAGCAGCACCGGCATGACCAAGTCATTGCAGACCATGGTCGATAAGGCGATGGTGGCTACGATGACCATGCCGGTTGCGGCCGAGAGCCCCCCGACGAATGCGAACAATGCCAGCGCCTCGCGCTGCTCGGCCATCGGTATCGTCAGCACGTAGGTGTCGGGGTCAACGCCGGCGGTGTGGGGGGGGAACAGCAGCAGCCCGCTCAACGCGATCGGCAGCACAAACAGGTTGATAACCAGTAAGTACAAAGGAAAGAGCCAGACCGCCTTTCTAATGTGATCCTCATTAACGTTTTCGACCACCGCGACTTGGAACTGACGGGGCAGAAACATTATGGCCATCATCGACAAGAAGGTGAGCGAAAACCAGCTTGCATAGCCGCCTGTCATTCCTTCGAAGCTCAGCAGCCGTTCAAGCTGCGGCACCGCGGCGGCGCGTCCGAAGATGTCGGCGGGTCCGCCAAACAAGCCGAAGGTCACGAACAGTCCGACAGCGAGAAAGGCGAGGAGCTTGACCAGGGATTCGAAGGCGATAGCAGCAACCATGCCCTCATGGCGTTCGGTCGCATCGATGTGCCGTGTACCGAACAGGATGGTAAAGGCTGCCATCAACAGGGCGACGTACAGCGCGGTATCTTCCCATAGTGCTGTTTGCCCTGACTGGTAGGGCATGACCAGCTCAGGGTAGTGTTGCAGCACGACATAGCTCGTGGACACTGCCTTCAGCTGTAAGGAGATGTAGGGCATGATGCCTACGACGGCGATAATCGTGACCAGCCCGCCAAGCAGCGTGCTCTTGCCGTAGCGCGAGCCGATGAAGTCGGCGATAGACGTAATGCGATGCGCTTTGGCGATGCGAATGATCTTACGTAAGACAAACCACCACAGCACTGCCATCAAAGTGGGCCCGAGATAGATGGGCAAGAAGCCGACACCGCTATTGGCGGCACGACCAACGCTGCCATAAAACGTCCAGGCTGTGCAGTAGACCGCAATCGATAGTGTGTAGATGTAAGGGTTGGCGATAATGCTGCGTTTCGCATCCGCACGCTTGTCGCCGTAGTAAGCGATTGCGAACAACAGGCCGAGGTAGGCAAAGGCGACGACTAAGATGACGCGGTCGTCAAGCATCCTGTTCGGTCCGTTCGCCGGTGTTGGGCTGCGAAGATATGAAACTTCTCACGTGCCCGGTCTTGCGCTCGATGATCGCCGCGACCAACACAATTAAGCCGACCCACACCAGAAACAGGTATAGATAAAGTACCGGGAAGCCGAATACCAGCCCACCATAGGCGAACAAGGAAAGCGCGGGGTAATTCAGCGCCAAGACGCCGATGACTGCCAGCACCACCAGCCGCTCCGTTCGCTGTGTCATGCTTAACATACGTATCCCCTCGGATCTGCCTGTCTAGAATTGCGCCTGTTGTTTGCGCACCTTGATCATGTTGTTAGAGGCGTCGAGAGCCTGCTCGAGTGTATCGACGCCACTACCTTCCAGCAGACTCAGCAGTTGCAGGAATATCTCCGCGGTCACTAGCGAGTCGCCCAGGGCCGTGTGGCGACCGGTGACCTCGATGCCCAGACGACTGGCGATCCCATCTAGCGTGTGGTCGGCCGTGTATTCGTGAAGGAACACAGAAAGCAATAGCACGTCCAGGACGGGGTTATTAAAACGCACGCCCGCTGACTGCTCCTTGAGCTGCAAAAACTTCATGTCAAATGCCGCATTATGTGCGACCAGCACGTTATCGCCGACGAATTCCCTGAATTGCGGCAATACCACTTGAATCGGTGGCTTGTCTCTGACATCTGCATCGGTAATACCGTGGAACCGAATGGAGGCCTTGGGAATGGGCCGTTGGGGGTTGACCAACCTTTCGAAAGCCTCGCCAGCGATGATTCGGCGATTCACGATGCGCACTGCACCAATGGCGATGATTTCGTCGCCTTCCGATGGCCGTAAACCGGTGGTCTCGGTGTCGAACACGACGTAATCGAGCTCCGCGAGGGGGCGGCCCAATAACGATGCCATCTCTGAAGAGCGCGTGGTCAAGTCGAAATCGTAAAATTCCGGTCGTGCCGGCAGCTTTTCCGCCGACCATCGCCACTGGACCTGCGAGGCGGGAAGCGGGAGTCGGACAAGCGCATGGCCGGGTCGACGGTGCGCTTGGCTCCACAGTTCGCCGCCGTGCTTGTCCAGCACCTCGCGCACCTTGGGCGCGGCCAGGGCTTCCGCCAAGGTATCGTTTGACCAGGAATCCAGCTCCGCCGCCGGGATCGGCCCGCCTCTCCAGATGATATCGACGTACACGCGCCGGTCTCCCATCAGTGGTTCGAGGTCGAACTCGGCCACGCCATTGTAGCGGTGAATGCGACGCACCAAGTGCTCGAGCAAGACGACCACGGCGTGGCTATCGGCACGCAGCCACAGTGGTATGCCGGTCATGGTCAGCTTAAGCGCATCATCCTTTCGCAAACGGCGGATGACACCGCTCACCAGGTCAGTCGAATACACATCGGCCATGAGCCAGTCCCCGCCGAGGAGCTGCTTGCTCTCGCTTGCAAGCGTTTCGAGTCTCGCGCTCAAGGCGGCGCTTTCCTGCGCGATCACTGCTTCGAAAGAGTGCCGTTGCGCCGCATCCATGTCGGGATACGCCGCAAGATTCTCGGCGGCAGCGCGCAAATTGGCCAAAGGGCGTCGCAGATCCTGTAGCGCCGCTCGCAACAAGTGGTCACGCCTGCCGAGCGCATGATAGCGGCTCGTCACATCCTCGAAGGACAACACAAATCCATATTGTGATTCATCGTCGGCGACCGCGGGAGCTGGCAGCAGGCTCATGCGACAGCGCAGCATCGTGCCCGTGTCTACCGTCGCGCACACGAACTCAACGGGTTGATCATCCACCGCGCCCGTTTGCATGCGATGTCGCAGCATCTCGCATGCATGCTCGATGGGGGCGGCTGCCAGCAGCTTGTACAGTGAACGACCGAGGCCGAGCGCCGGGGCATTGGCCAGTATGCGCACAGCGGCCGGATTGTAAAGCAGCACCCGGCCGTGTTCGTCGCACACCAGCACGCCTTCGTTGATCTCCTTCAGCACCGTCTCTAGACGTGCTTTTTGCTCCTGCTCACGAGCTGCACCCGTTTGTAGCGCGCGCGTGACCTCGTGCTTGGCCTTGTGGAGTTCCGTACCTACGAAGTGAATGGTGTCCGGTAGCTTGCCGAGCAAGTGAGTCGCCGGAAGCTCGAGCGTGTGGGCAGCGTGGGTGCGGCTGATAATATCGGCGCCACGTTCAACCGCATCCAGCGCTCGCAGCAAGGCTACGTCTATGAAGGTAAATAGAATGACCAGCGACGCTGTCACGAGGAAAACGGCGCCGCCGAGGTATAACAACACTTGGGTACGGATATCGGTCTCTTCGATGAGCAGATAGACGGCGGCAATCGCCGCCGCAAACACGGCCAGCTGCAGAACGATAATGGCGCCAAGCAAGCCCCAAATCTTGACGCGCGTGCCCATCGATCTCACGCCCCCATTCGTGCCCGTATCCGTGACGCCGCCGGTACTATGCTTCGCCGACCATCGCCCGTATCTTGTCCACGACTTCCTGTGTGGAGAAGGGCTTTGTGATGTAATCGTCAGCGCCCATGGCGAGACCCTTCTCGCGCTCTATATCGCGCCCCCTGGCGGTCAGCATGATCACGCGTATGTCACGCCACTCAGGGTTCGTACGAATCATCTGGCACACCTCGAAACCATCGCGTTTGGCCATGTTGATGTCTAGCAGGATCAGGTCGGGCGGGTCATTCTTGATGCTGTCGATTGCGGCATCGCCATCGCTCGCGACGTGCACCTTGTAGCCGGCGCGCTTCATCAGGAACTCGAGCGACAGCACGATGTTGGGTTCGTCGTCGACTAGGAGAATGGTTTTGGCCATGTGTCGGCTGTCCTTAGTCCCGCCATAGCAATAACGATGGGGCCGAGAAATGGTAGCACGGAGCCGCTGGGAAGCTGCTTAGAGAATGTTACCTCTCACCACACGGTATGTTACCGATCGTAACAGGACGATTGACCGAACACCCTGCTTGCGGCTCCAAGCTCATGATATTAAACAGCTTTCGACTCAGGCACGGATTTCGCTAGTAGGAGGGCACCCAATCATGGGCATTGCGGCACGTCTGGCGACCGCCGCGGTTTGGTCGCGAGCGCGCCTGATGGAGGATGGTACCGCTAGGGACGGCTGGGCTATGACAACAACCCAAACTTAAGGGGACTTTCATATGGATGCCAAAATCGTATGGCTAGCGATATTCGTTGTGCTGTACTGGGCCTACTGCATCTTCTGGGGTGTCAAGGGTGCACTGTCGGCTCGCACGGCTAGCGATTACTTTATCGCCGGTCGCAAGATCTCGCTGTGGGTATTCGTGCTCGCGGCGACGGCGACCTCGTTTTCCGGCTGGACCTTCATGGGCCATCCGGGCCTCGAGTACCGTGATGGTTTTCCGTACGCGTACGCGTCGTTCTATGCCATCACCATCCCGTTCACCGGCGTCATCTTTCTCAAGCGCCAGTGGATGCTCGGCAAGCGTTTCGGCTTCGTTACCCCGGGGGAGATGCTCTCGACCTATTTTCACGGTGACGCGATCCGCCTGCTGACGGTGCTGGTGGCCTTGTGCTTTTCGATACCGTACCTCGGGTTGCAGCTGCGCGCCTCGGGCTTCCTGTTCAACGTGCTGACCGATGGCGCCCTTGGCGTCAATGTCGGTATGTGGCTGTTATCCGCGATCGTGTTCATTTATGTCGCGTCGGGTGGTCTACGCGCGGTGGCGTACGTGGACACGCTGCAATGTATCCTGTTGGCGCTCGGTATCATCATCATCGGGATCATCGCCGTGACCTATGTGGGCGGCTGGACCAAGCTGAACCAGGGTATCGCTGCGCTGGCCCAGTTCGATGTTGCGTCCGAGACCGGAAAGAAAACTCCGGATGGTTTCAGCCACTACGTGGCGGTGCCGGGGGTCATACAGTTCGTGAGCTCCGGGCCGAAGGCCGTCGGCGGTGCGTGGACCGGTATCATGATCCTGACCTACATGTTCGCGCTCATGGGCATTCAGTCCTCACCCGCGTTCTCCATGTGGGCCTTCTCCAACAACAATCCGAAGCCGTTCGCGCCACAGCAGGTGTGGGCGTCTTCCTTCGGTATCGGCCTGATCCTGTTCTTCTTCACGGCGATGCAGGGCATGGGCGGTCATCTGCTGGGAGCCGACGTCAAGTTCATGGAGGCGCATCCCGATATGGTGAACAATGTGCTCGGCGCCGGACTCGGTGGCAAGGACCTGATGGCGTCCGCCGGCAAGCAAGGCATGTTGGTACCGCAGCTGATCCACTTGATGCAGAACAACGCAGCCTGGATGGTGGGTCTGCTGGCGGTGTGCGCGCTGGCGGCCATGCAGTCCACGGGCGCGGCGTACATGTCCACCGCTGGCGGCATGCTGACGCGCGATCTGTTGAAGCGTTACGTAATGCCCGATGCGTCGCACGCTGTGCAGAAGCTTTGGGGTCGCGTTGGCGTTGGCATCATCGTCGGTGCGGCGCTGGTGGTTGCTACCTACTCCGCGGACGCGCTGGTGCTACTGGGCGGTCTGGCGGTGGCCTTTGGCTTCCAGATGTGGCCGCCGTTGATGGCGGTGTGCTACTTCCCGTGGCTCACGCGCCAAGGTATCACCTGGGGTCTGGCTGCCGGTATCATTGTGGTGATCTTGACCGAGACCTTCGGTCAGACTATCGCCGGCTGGTTCGGGTCGACGCTGCCGTGGGGTCGCTGGCCGTGGACGATCCACTCCGCGGGCTGGGGCATTATCTTCAATCTCGGCATCGCCGTGATCGTGTCGTCGTTCACGCAAAGTGACCGCGAGACGCAGCATCGCATGCAGTACCACAACTTCCTGCGCGAGCACGCCAGCCTGGCGCCCGAAAAGCGTGGCCTGGTGCCGGCCGC
This sequence comes from uncultured Nitrospiraceae bacterium, assembly GCA_964347935.1. Classification (GTDB taxonomy): domain Bacteria; phylum Pseudomonadota; class Gammaproteobacteria; order Acidiferrobacterales; family SPGG2; genus SZUA-472. The sequence goes on from CAYGAS010000345.1 coordinate 13,593, forward strand.
CTGGATCATCGTGCTGGTGTGGTTCTTCTTCGGCATTGGCCCGGGCGTGGTGATCGGC
>CAYGAS010000346.1:0-9123 GCA_964347935.1 uncultured Nitrospiraceae bacterium
TGGCTGAATCCCCGCAGCGAGCGGTGATGCTGCTTCGCGTGCTTGTCAAGAAAAGTCCGCGCCAGGACGATGACGTCGTTGTCGCGCTCCCGCAGCGCCGGCACCTTCACGTTCACCTCGCTGACGCGATAGTACAAGTCCTCGCGAAAACGTCCCTGCTTGATCAACCCCGCCAGGTCCTGGTTGGTGGCGCAGACGACGCGAACGTCGACCGGAATCTCCTCGTGCCCCCCTACCCGCTCGATCACCCGTTGTTGCAGGAAGCGCAGGAGCTTGGCTTGCAAAGCCAGCGGCATGTCGCCCACCTCGTCTAAAAACAGCGTGCCGCCGTTGGCGTGCTCGATCTTTCCGCGCGTCTGCTTGACGGCGCCGGTGAAGGCGCCCTTTTCGTAGCCGAAGAGCTCGCTCTCGAGGAGCGTTTCCGGAATGGCGGCACAGTTGATCGTCACGAAGCGGGCATCGGCGCGCGGGCTCAGCCTGTGGATGGCCCGCGCGAACAGCTCCTTGCCCGTACCGCTTTCGCCGAGCAGCAGCACGCTGGCGTCGGTGGGTGCGACCTTTTCGACCAGGCGGCAGATCTGCAGCATCCGATCGCTCATGGCGATGATCCCTTCGAGCGGTGAGTCGCCGTGCTGCTGCAGCAGCCGGCGATTCTCCGCTTCGAGCTCGTACATCTGATACGCCCGCTGCACGATGAGGCCGAGGATATCGTTGTCGATCGGCTTCTGGTAGAAGTCATAGGCGCCAAGGCCGACTGCCTTCACTGCATTCTCGCGGTCATCGTTGCCGGTGATGACGATGATTTTCGTGAGCGGTGCGAGCTCGAGGATGTCGGCCAGCGTCGCCAGCCCTTCATCCACCCCGCTCGGGTCGGGCGGCAGGCCGAGATCCTGGAGCACCACTGCCGGCTCGTGGCGGCGCATCTGCGCCAAGGCGCTGGCCCGGTCTTCTGCGGGCAGCACTTCGTACTGATCGAAGCACCAACGCAGCTGGCTCTGCAGACCCGGGTCATCTTCCACGATAAGAAGTTTTCTGGCGCCTTTATTCATGGTACTGGTCCCATTCGCGGTTGCGTCTTTTGGCCACTTCGGCTTTCAAGGGCAGGCAGACGGATACGAAACGTGGTTCCCCGGCCGGGCTGGCTCTCTACGCAAAGATCGCCGCCCATTGTTTTGATGAACTCGCGCGCCTGATAGGCGCCGATCCCCATCCCTTTGCTGCCCTTGGTGCTGTCGAACGGGCGAAAAAGCCGGTCGCGCACGAACTGCGGCTCCATGCCGCAGCCGTCATCGATGATCTCGACGACCGCCTGCTCTCCATCCCGCCGGAGGCGCACCTGCACGTGGCCGTCGGCGCGTGTGGCTTCCTGCGCGTTCTTGATCAGATGGCTGATCACCATCGTGAGGCGCTCTGACTCTGCCCGAACATGAATACCGTTTTCTATCACTTCGAGCTCCGGCGCAGGGTCCACGCCCGCGTGCTTGCCGACCGTGCGCGACAGAAGCCGGGCCAGGTGAACCCGGCCAGCCGGGCCTTCTTCTCGCCCTCGCTTCAGCTGCTCGAGCAGCTGGCTCATGCGCCCAACGGAGTTATCGATCGTGCGGATGGCGTCATCGATAAACACCGGGTTGTCCTTGTGCTTGGCGGCGTTTTTGACCACCAGCGACTGCTGGGCGATCAGGTTCTTGAGATCGTGCATGAGAAACGCCGTCAGCCGGTTGTAGGCGTCAAATTGCTTGCCCTCGGCAAGCTCCTGGGCCGCCTGATGTTGCGCAAGGTAACTCGCCACCTGTTGGCCTACGGTCTTCAACAGGTCCGTGTCCTCCCAAGTGAGGCGGCCGAAGCTCTCCGATCGCGCGAGCACGATGAACCCGAGCAGCTCCTGCTCGTTGATCAACGGAATCACTAACCAGGCGCGGTCCAGCGACGCCAGCCAATCCGGAAGAACGAGATTGTCGTAGCGGGCTGGGTCGCGTCGCTGCTCGCCAAGATCGATGACCCATTGGCGCGCCCGCAGAAAACGCACCAACGTGCTTTCGACGGGTTCGACCGCACCCTCCGGCACCGCCAAATGCCACTGCGCCATCGGCCTGAACCCACTCTCCTTGTCATGGATCCACAAGGCCCCGCCCGGGCTTGCGACAATTTGCGCCATCGCCTTGATTGCTCGATCGGGTAGCGGCAACTCCTCCGACGGCTTGGCCAGCGTATTCATCAGCCGCAGCCATTCTTCGCGATAGTCGTACTTGTTTCTGTAAAAATGCTTCGTCAGAAATACCCTCACCTCGGTCCGCACTTGGCCCGAAAACATGATCGCCAGCAACAGCAATCCGGCACCGAACATGAATACAATCTGCCCGACCTCGCCCCACTGCCCACCGTGCACACGGACGTAGTACCCGCCCGTCGCCATCGCTAACAGATAGATACCCGTTCCAATCAAGCCGGCGGTGTAGAACACAGCGTGACGTGAAACGAAGATAGAGGGTGACCAATCCGGACTGCGGGCAGCCGATACGGCTATGAACGGGACGACCAGCGCGTTGATGGCGCCGCGCGCATTCCAGATATCCGCATTGATTTCCCGAAGCAGCAGCGCTTGCGAGTACAAGAACAAGTCGTAAGCAAACAGGCCGCCGACACCCAGGCACAAGAATTTGAGCGCCCATCTCTTTTCCGGGCGCGTATTCCGATACAGTTGTTCGACGAGCACGAGCCCAAAGAGAGCAAGCGCGAGCGGACCCAGGATCGTCGCGGCCATGCCCGCCGAGGCCGACTTCGTGGGCTGCAGCCCGAAGTGCACCAGCGGTATGTAGCAAAGGACAGCTATCCAAAGCCCATGCGCCGCCCAAGTCAGCGCCTGCGGAATCTGCCGGCTGCGTTCATGCGCCCCCAGCAGCCCCAGCAACAAGCTAAGCCAGGCGCCGTCCCGCAGTGCCTCCAAAGTGAGCAAAGCGACCAGCGGTACGTTGTTGGTGAGGGCGCTATAGGCGACGACGAAGCACCAGACCGTGCTCGTCACCGCGGTCGCCATGACCAATGCCCCGTGAAGCCGGCCGCGCCAACTGGAAAGTAACAGCACCGTCAAGGTCAGGAAGGCGAGACCGCCGAAGACGTAGCTGACTGCTGCTATGTTGACCATACACGGAACGCCTGTGAGCCGGTAGGCGAGCCAGACCGCTTGCGCGCCTGGCCGCTGTAGGTTACTACCTTGTTCTAAGAGGCGCCATTGGAATTAATTAGACAAAAGACCTCGTTGCACGCACGCTGAACATGTTCTTCAAGGCTCCTAACGAGCGCCCTTACCGAAAACGACGATGTGCGCCGTCTGCGCCAGAATGATGACATCAAGGAACAAGCTCTGGTTCTTGATGTAGTAAAGATCGTATTGCAGCTTCTCTTTCGCATCGTCCACCGACGCCCCGTAAGGGTATCTGACCTGTGCCCATCCGGTGATCCCCGGTTTTACCGTATGACGAAACGAGTAGTAGTTAATCTGCTTGGCCAGGCTGGTCACAAACGATGGCCGCTCGGGCCGCGGACCGACAAAGCTCATGTCGCCCTTCAGGACATTGACCAGCTGTGGCAGCTCGTCGAAACGCAGCTTACGGATCGCCCGCCCGACACGCGTGCAGCGCTCGTCGTTCTCCGTCGCCCAGCGCGCCTCGCCGTCGGCTTCGGCATTGACGTGCATGCTGCGGAACTTGAGAAGCTCGAACGGGCGCGAGAAAGCACCGGTCCGCTGCTGGCGGTAAAGGACCGGGCCCCCGCTTTCCAACCAGATCGCCAGCGCCGTCAGCGCCATGATGGGCAAAGTAATCAACAGCAGCAGGCCGCTCAGAACGACATCGAAGCAACGCTTGCCCATGTTTTTGATCGTGCCTGTCCGAAAACCGTCGGAGAAGATCAGCCAGCTGGGATTCACGGACTCGAGCTCCACGCGGCCGGTCTCGCGCTCGAAGAAGGTCGGCAGGTCGATGACGTTGGTGCCATGCAGCTTGCGCTCGAGCAGCTCGTTCATCGGCATGTCGCCGCCGCGCCGCTGACGCACGCCGACGACGATCTCGTCGATCTGGTACTTGGCGGCAACGGCCTGTAGCGACGAGCCGTTCTCACGCAGGATCATCGACTCCTCCACGCCACTCGTGGTGCCATTTACCGGCAGAAAACCGACGACTTCGAACTTGTCACTGTTGCCGTTGACGCGCGCAAGCTCAGCTACCTTGGCAGCACGACTACCGGTCCCTAATACCATGACCCGGCGCCTAAAGGCATCGTGGTCGGCCAGTCTCAAGAAAATGAAGCGGGCTGTTATGTGGCCAATGAACGCAAACACCAGGGTGAATGCAAACGCACCGCGTCCCAACGACAGCGACGGCACCAGGTAGAAGACCAGCGCCATCAGCAGGAGGCCGGCGAGAAAGCTGAGGGTACAACGCACGTAGTAAGCCCAGTCGCCGTGTTGATGCTCGCGCTGGTACAGGCCGAACGTCGTCATCGCAACGAGCATGACGATGGCGAATACCAGGGCCTTCGGAAAGATCGGAAAGACTTGGGCCGCTGACTCAGGATCGAGCTGGAAACCATCGAACCGGATCGCTACACCGAGATACATAGCGGCGCCGAATACGCTCGCTTCGATCGCCCCAAGCGCGACCAAGGAGACAGGAACGTAGTGCCTCAGCACCCGCACTAGCATGGCTACCTCCATCGAGGCCTCCAGGTCAGTCCGTTTACCAAGAGCGCCTGTAATTCGTTCTTACTGCTGTGGTGTCCTTCCCTGCCCGATTGCTTGTTCAGCCAGCCGCTACGCTCGGCGACGATACCTCTGCGTTCAAACGACCGGCAACGACCCTTTTTTGTGGAAGACATGCAACTAACGTGCCCAAGCGCTTTAAATACAATAAAATAACTTAAAGTAAAATATAGAAATCATCTATAAGCTACTATCAATAATGGCTTTTATTAGCGTAAAACCTCTTCGCCATCGCCTGCCACTTTGCGTTGCCACGTTTCGATAGCAGCCGGCGCTCGCCGGCAGCCTGGGCGCATTTACGGCAACCGAAATTGACGCGCAGCGTCATGCCCCGCCCGATGAGCGGCTTCTTCATGGCGATGGAAGGTCATGCTTGTGACGGTGAGCGTCCATGTTCAACGGCACGCCTCTGTCCAGGCGCGATGCCGCAATCAAACATCAGCCCGCGAGCCAATGCATTGATTTCAAACAAGGCGGTCGCAAATGCCGCGCTTGTTGTTGACCCTTTTGCCGGGCCGATGTCTTGCCAAGCTGCGCGGTCGGGCTGGGATGACGGAACCGAAACGCCCGATTAAATCCACTCGTCCGGGCGTTGTGCGCAGCCGTCCGCTCACTATTTTTTGTTGAGCCGACTTCAACTAGGCTTTGTCTGCAATAAGGAATTATCCGCGGGACACGCGGAAACGGCGCGTCGATCTTCTTGTTTTACCTGCCCGTGAAACGAGTCCAGGTTCGACGGCGATGAAAAACAAACTTCGGGTTGGGGCTAGAAATGGACGCCGATGGACACAAGTTTTCCCGGAGAACGCGGGGATCGAAGCCGGTCCCGTCTCGCGCTGATACGACGTAGTTTCGCCTACCTCCTCCTCGCATCGTTGATGACCGCTTGTGGGTCGGGCGGCAGCGATGACGAGAGCTCGACCGCATCCGGGCCGTCGGCGCCGATCGTCTCGCTGACGGCTAACCCGACCAGCGTCCCCGACAATGGCTTCTCGACCCTAACCTGGTCAGCCCAGAACCACTTCACCTGCGACGCCTCGGGGGGCTGGTCCGGGGCTAAGGGTGCATCGGGCACGGTCACCGTCGGCCCGCTCAACGCCTCCACCGTCTACATTCTCGCCTGTCGCGGCGTCGGCGGGATTACCACCCAGGCCGTCACCATCACCGTCGGTAACCAGCCGCCCCCGCCGGCCCCGACCGTTTCGTTGATGGCCAACCCCACGAGTGTGGGTCTCAACGAAAGCACCACGCTGACCTGGTCGTCCACCAATGCGGCCAGCTGCGAAGCCTTCGACGATTGGTCGGGCACCAAAGCCACCGCCGGCAGTGAAACCGTCGGTCCCCTGGCCGCGACGAGCACCTTCACGCTCGTGTGCAGCGGCGCCGGCGGCAGCGCCGGCCAATCGGTGGCCGTCACGGTCAATGCCCCACCGCCGCCGCCGGTGCCAACGGTCTCTGTCACCGCCAGCCCGGCCTCGGTGGCCTACAACGGCTCCTCGACGCTGACGTGGTCATCGCTGAACGCCACCTCGTGCACCGCCGCCGGGGCCTGGTCGGGCAGCCGCGCCACCTCGGGCAGCGAGGTCCGCGGGCCGCTGACCAGCACCAGTACCTTCATTCTCACCTGCACCGGGCCCGGGGGCAGTGCCGGTCAATCGGTGACCGTCGCCGTCGATCCGCCCCCGGCACCGACCGCCACGCTGACCGCCAATCCGACGAATGTGGCGATGAACGGGTCAGCGACGCTCACCTGGACCTCGAGCAATGCGACCGGCTGCAGCGCCAGCGGGGCTTGGTCGGGGACCAAGGCCGTCAACGGCAGCCAGAGTGTCGGGCCGCTCACCCAAAACAGCACCTTTACCTTGACGTGCACCGGGCCTGGCGGCAGCGCCAATCGATCGGTAAGCGTCACGGTCGACCCGGCGGCATTGCCCACCGTCACGCTGACGGCCAATCCGACGACGGTGAACTCAGGCGGTTCGTCCGTCCTGACCTGGACTTCGTCCAACGCAACCAGCTGTACGGCCGGGGGCGCCTGGTCAGGCGCGAAAGGCCTTTCCGGGAGCCAATCGGTCGGGCCGCTCACCCAAGACAGTACCTTCACACTGACCTGCACCGGGCCCGGGGGCAGCACTAACGTGCCGGTGACGGTCACGGTGCAGGCCGCAAACGGCACAGCCGACCTGACATGGGTAGCCCCTTCCACGAATGAGGACGGCTCAGCCCTCACGCTCGCGTCGTTCAACATCTACAAGGGAAGCTCTCAGTCCAACTTGCAGAAGATTGACTCCGTCGCTGCGACACAGACGGACTACACGGCCAATGGCCTCCCAGTAGGAACGCATTGTTTCGCGGTAACTGCCGTGAGCGATACCGGAGCAGAAAGCGTTCCTTCCAACGTCGCCTGCAAGGATATCTTCTGAGTGAGGCGTGCAGCCGAAGGTGGGAGATGAGTTTGCTTATGAGTCCTCAGTCCTGAGATTCATCATTAATCACGAATAACTGGGAGATAGGTGCGAATGGATGCGCTAAGCGATGGCAGTCAATACCCTGAACGCGCCTACCGGCCTAGGTCTTTCCTGCCCCATAGCTTTGTATTGTTACTCGCACTCTCGCTAGCGGCTTGTAGTGGCGGCGACGACAGCGACGGTGGTGTATCGCTCACGTCGCCATCCGACCCCTCGAGTATTTCGTTAAACGCCTATCCCTCCAACGTGCAATCGGGTGGCTTTGCCACACTCAGCTGGAACGCCGAAAACCTGAACAGCTGCACAGGAACGGGCGGCTGGTCAGGGAAAAAGAGCACGGAGGGAAGTACGACAGTCGGTCCGCTCACCGAAACCACCGTGTTCACACTGGAATGTGAAAACACCGCCACCTTTAGCCCCTCCAGTTGCAAAACTCCTGAAAATTGCAAGGGGCGTGGCGCCGAGAAGCGAAAAAAGAAAAGCACCACCGTTACCGTCGATGACCAACCGCCGCCCCCGCCCCCAACGGTGTCTCTCGAGGCAGCCCCCACCAGTGTCACGGCTGGCGACTTTTCAACGCTGACGTGGTGGTCAACGGATGCCGACGCCTGCGAGGCCTTGCAGGATTGGTCCGGGGCGAAGCCAACTTCCGGTAACGAAGACGTCGGTCCCCTGGTATCGACCTCGGAGTTTGCCTTGACGTGCAGCAACACGGGCGGGCCAACCACCGTGTCCGCGGTCGTCAACGTCGATGCCGCGCCGCCACCGCCCGTTCCCACGGTGTCCCTGGCGGCTAGCCCCTCTTCAGTCGCCCACAACGGCTCGACGACGGTCACTTGGACGTCGATCGATGCGGGCTTGTGTATTGCCGATGATGCCTGGTCGGGCGAGAAACCGATATCAGGAAGCGAGACCATCGGCGGCCTGACGGCCTCGAGCACCTTTGCCCTGACGTGCATCGGTGACGGCGGCAGCGCTACCCGATCGGTGACGGTCACGGTGCAGGCGCAGACCGGCACGGCAGACTTATCCTGGACAGCCCCGACGACCAACGAAGACGACTCGCCAGTGGCTCTGACGGCCTTCAACATCTATGCCGGAACGTCGCCGACGAGCTTGCTGAAGATAGCGACAGTCCCTGCCACGCAGACCAACTTCACCGTAAACGGCCTGCAACCCGGTACGACCCACTTCGCCGTCACCGCCGTCAGTGACACCGCTGAGAGCGCTTTTTCGAATATCGAGAGTAAGACGTTTTAGAGTGAGGCGAAGAACACGAGGCGGGAAGTGACAGATGAGCTTTTCATCTCGGGCCTCCGGCCTCAGTCCTCAGACCTGGACTGATCACCAGTCACGCATCAGCTTTCACGCGAAGAATTCTTCGCTCGATCGCCTCGAGCGTCCTAGATAGCCCCGTCCGCCCCAAAAGCCAACCGAGGCCGATGCCGATGGTGTTGGCGATCGCGTCCATAACACCTGGCTCACGGTCAGCCGTTAATGCCTGTAAGCCTTCGAGCCCGATGCCCAACGCAAAAAGTCCCAGGGCAATCCGTGGCCAGCGCGAAACGGGGTACAGTTGCAAGAACCACCCCATCAGCGTCGCGTAGGCAAACACGTGCGAGACACCATAGCTAAGTCGATGGATGGCCCCCTCACGCGCGATCGCATCGAGCGGGAGCCAGCCGGGCTTCAAGGACAGATACACCACCAGTCCAACGAGTAGCCACCCGACGGCCAGCCAAAGCATGCGCAGCTTGAGATTTGGGGCAATCGCGCTCATACCTGTGCGAAGCATAGCAGGGCCGGCCGGCAGCCTGGCACTTTTTTCTCTACCACGGAATCAACGAACCGCAAAGGCGAGTTAAGTGTTACGCACCACATCGACACGCCGCAAGCGAT
>CAYGAS010000347.1:0-3906 GCA_964347935.1 uncultured Nitrospiraceae bacterium
TACGCACCGCATCAGGGTGTGCAGCGTTGGCTCAAGGATCTCAACCATTTCTACCGCGCCGAGCCCGCGCTTTACGAGCGCGACTTCGAGACCGACGGCTTCGAGTGGCTCGAAGTGCACGACTGGGAAAACAGCACGCTCAGCTTCATGCGCAAAGGCAAAGCGGAAAAGGATCGCGTGTTGATCGTGTGCAACTTCACGCCCATGCCGCGCGACCACTATCGTGTGGGCGTTCCCTCTGCCGGCGTCTGGAGCGAAGCCCTCAACAGTGACGCGACCCTGTACGGCGGCGGCGGCCGCGGCAATCTGGGAGGCGTCACCACGGCGCCAGTCGCTTCGCACGGACACTATCATTCGCTCTTGCTCACGCTGCCACCGCTTTCTATCCTATTTTTCAAGCATACCGGGGGGTAAGGCCGGGCGATGACGCGACCCAGAGAATTCATGAACAAGCATCCAGGCAAGCGCGGGCGTGAGGCCGCCGACGGGCATGCCCGCGTCGTGATCGAAGGGGTGGCGCCGGAGATCGATGCCGGCCGCTACCCGATAAAACGTACGGTCGGCGAGCGCGTGATGGTCGAAGTCGACGCCTTTGCCGATGGCCACGATCGCATCGCCTGTACCTTGCTTTACCGACACGAGAGCGAACGCGCCTGGCTCGAAGTGCCGATGATGGGGCTCGGAAACGATCGCTGGCGCGCGAGCTTCCGGGTCAAGGAGCTGGGGTGTTACTTTTACACGGCCACTGCATGGGTTGACTACTTCCAATCATGGTGTCACGACCTCCAGAAGCGACCGGAGACGGACAGGGATTTGCCTGTCGCCTTTGCTGTGGGCGCCGAACTTGTCAGCGACGCCGCGACGCGCGCAAAGGGGCCCGACGCCAAAGCGCTCAAAGCCGCGGCCGAGGTCCTGAGCGGCGAGGCCGATCAAGCCGAGAAGCGCCGTATCGCGCTCGAGGAAGAACTCGCCGAGCTAATGGCACGCCATGGCGAGCGCAGGTTCGTGGCACGTCATGACAAGGAGCTCGCTGTGATTGTGGACCGGGAGCGGGCGCGCTTCAGCAGCTGGTATGAGTTCTTTCCGCGTTCCTGCACCGATCACGAGTCACATCATGGCACCTTCAAGGACTGCGAGGCACGGCTAGCTTATGTCGCTGCGTTGGGTTTCGATGTCGTCTACTTCCCGCCGATCCACCCGATCGGCCGCACCAACCGCAAGGGCAAAAACAATGCCGTGCTGTGCGCGCCCGACGACGTCGGCAGCCCGTGGGGGATCGGCGCCGAGGAGGGCGGACACGACGCGGTACACCCGGAGCTTGGCACGCTCGAGGATTTTCGCCGCTTTGTGGCCCAAGCCAAGGAGCACGGGATCGAGGTGGCGCTGGATATCGCCTATCAGTGCTCGCCCGATCATCCCTACGTGAAGACGCACCCGCAGTGGTTCCGTTGGCGCCCGGACGGAACCGTGCAATACGCTGAAAACCCGCCGAAAAAATACCAGGACATCTATCCGATCCATTTCGAAACCGAAGAGTGGGAGGCGCTGTGGGAGGAGCTCAAGTCCGTGGTGCTGTTTTGGATCGATCAGGGCGTGCGCATCTTTCGCGTCGACAACCCGCACACCAAACCGCTGCCGTTCTGGGAGTGGATGATTGCCGAGGTCAAGCGCGAGTATCCCGACGTGATCTTTTTGTCGGAAGCGTTTACACGCCCGAAAGTCATGTACCGCCTGGCCAAGCTCGGGTTCACGCAGTCATATACCTATTTCACCTGGCGCAATACCAAGTGGGAACTGAGCGAGTACTTTACCGAGCTCACTGAGACCGAGGTGCGCGAATTCTTTCGGCCTAATCTTTGGCCCAACACCCCCGATATACTCAACGCCTACCTGCAGTTCGGCGGTCGGCCGGCGTTTGCGACACGGTTGGTGCTGGCGGCGACACTGGGCGCCAACTACGGCATCTACGGTCCGGCGTTCGAGCTCCTGGAGCATGAAGCGCGCGAGCCCGGCAGCGAAGAGTATCTGAACTCGGAGAAGTACGAGATCCGACTTTGGGACCTGGATCGACGGGACAGCCTGAAGGACCTGATCACGCGCGTCAATCGCGTGCGTCGCGATAACCCGGCGCTGCAACACGATCACAACCTGCGCTTTTATTCAGTCGACAACGAACAGATTATCTGTTACAGCAAGGCCACGGATGACTTGAGCAATATCATTCTCGTCGTCGTGAATCTCGACCCTCACCATACCCAGTCCGGCTGGGTCGAGTTGCCGTTACAGGATTTCGGTCTCGATGACCACCAGCCTTACCAGGTCCATGATCTGGTCGCCGATGCGCGCTACATCTGGAACGGTCCACGCAATTTTGTGCAGCTAAACCCGCAGGTCATGCCGGCACATATCTTCCGACTGCGCCGCCGCGTCCAGACCGAGCACGACTTCGACTATTACATGTAGCCCGCCTGTGCGCTAACTGTCGATCTCCATGCCTGACCCCAAGCCCTCAGCCCTCCTTGATGATCCGTTGTGGTACAAGGACGCGGTCATCTACCAGCTGCACGTCAAGGCGTTCTTCGACAGCAATGATGACGGCATCGGTGATTTCCGCGGCCTCATCCATAAGCTCGACTACGTGCAGGAGTTGGGCGTCAACACCATCTGGCTGCTGCCGTTTTATCCCTCGCCGATGCGTGACGATGGCTACGATATCGGCGATTACCGCAATATCTATGCCGATTACGGCACGCGCCGCGATTTCCGCGCCTTCGTGCGCCTGGCCCACCGTCGCGGCCTGCGTGTGATCACCGAACTGGTCATCAACCACACCTCGGACCAGCATTCATGGTTTCAGGCGGCGCGGAAAGCGCCCCCCGCGTCGGCAAAGCGAAATTACTACGTCTGGAGTGATACCTATAATAGGTGGCCCGAGACACGCATCATCTTCACCGACACCGAGAAGTCCAACTGGGCCTGGGATGAGGTCGCGCGCGCCTACTATTGGCACCGGTTCTTCTCCCACCAGCCGGATCTCAACTTTAACAATCCGCAGGTAGTGAGAGCCGTGACGCGGGTCATGCGCTTCTGGCTCGACCAGGGCGTAGATGGCCTGCGCCTGGACGCAATCCCTTATTTATGCGAGCGCGATGGCACCAACAACGAAAATCTTCCCGAGACCCATGCGGTGATCAAGGAGATGCGCGCCGTCGTCGATGCTCACTACAAGAATCGCATGTTCCTGGCCGAAGCCAACCAATGGCCGGAGGACGTGCGTGACTACTTCGGCGACGAAGATGAGTGCCACATGGCCTACCACTTTCCGCTCATGCCGCGCATGTATATGGCCATCGCCTTGGAAGACCGTCACCCCATCACCGAGATCATGCAGCAGACCCCGGAAATCCCGAATAGCTGTCAATGGGCGGTTTTTTTGCGCAATCACGACGAGCTCACCCTGGAAATGGTGACTGACAAGGAACGCGATTACATGTACCAGATGTACGCAGCAGACGCGCGCATGCGTATTAACCTCGGCATCCGCCGGCGTCTGGCACCGCTGATGGAAAACAATCCCGATAAGATCAAACTGATGAACAGCCTGCTGCTGTCCATGCCGGGTTCGCCCATCATTTATTACGGTGACGAGATAGGCATGGGCGATAACGTGTTCCTGGGGGACCGCAATGGGGTGCGCACGCCGATGCAGTGGAGCCCGGATCGCAATGCCGGGTTTTCGCGCGCCGATCCGCAGCGCCTGTATTTACCGCCCATTATGGATCCGCTCTATGGCTACGAGGCCGTCAATGTAGAGTCGCAAACTCGGGACACTTCCTCGCTGCTTAACTGGATGAAACGCGTCTTGACCGTGCGTAAGGAGCATCGCGGATTTGGTCGCGGCACGCT
>CAYGAS010000348.1:0-3373 GCA_964347935.1 uncultured Nitrospiraceae bacterium
TGCTGTAGTCTCGCACCATCGCTGCGACCGTGCTCATCGCGTTGTGATGCAGCACATCCACACCGGCGATCATCAGCGGGCGCGTGGCATCACGCAGGCAGGTTTGCGCCTTTTCCAGATCAGGGCCTTTCGCCGGCGCCGACGGTGCCGGTCGTACACGCTGCGCGCCCGCCACCACGGCCTGCGGACTCGTCGCCACACCCACCGGGACGTCCACATGCACGGGCCCGGGTTGATCATCGAGCGCGATCGCCAGCGCTTTATCGATCACCGCATCGATTGCACCGTCTACCGCGGTGAAGCTCGCCTTGGTGATCGGTGCGAGCATGGCGCGATGATCGAATATCTGGTGGGTGTAGGTCAGCGCATCGCCCGCGTCGATACAGCCCGTCAACACCAGCAGTGGCACCCGGTCTTGCATGGCATGGGCGATCACCGTGGCGGCATTGGCGACGCCGGGACCGAGTGTGGCGACCATCACCCCGGGGGCACCGGTAGCGTGAAATACGCCCTCGGCCATAAAGCCGGCAGCGTTCTCCTGCTTGGTAAGCACGAAGCGAAGGCCTGCCGCGGCAAGCGCATCCATCAGCGCGAGCGTCTCGCCCCCGGGAATACCGAAGACGTAGCGGCAGCCAGCGTCATGCAAGCGGCGCGCAATGATGTCGGCTGCATTGGCCATAATTGCAGTCTAGTCCAAGGACACGGACATGCGCCGCGCCCAAGACCGTTGAGCAAGCCGTGACGACCTGGACCTAACGCAGAGAACGCCAAGGCGCAGAGGACACCAAGAATACACGTGAACACAGAGCATTATTCGTTTTCTCCGCGTACTCGGCGTCTGCGATCTTTGCGTTTATTCCAGAGCGCCAAAATTTGGATGGCGTATTTCGAGGGGCCCTAGTTACGCTCTTTGGTCGTCAGGTAGCCGTCGCGTGTCTGCGGCAGCTTTCGTTGCAACAGCTGCGAGGCGACCACCGTACGCAGGATCTGCGCCGTGCCCCCGCCGATCGTGAACATGCGCGCGTCTCGCACCATGCGCTCGAGCGGCATATTGCGCGAGTAACCGGCGGCACCGAAGACTTGCAGCGCGTCGTTCGTGACCTTCACTGCCATATCGGCCGCGAACACCTTGGCCTGGGCGGCCTCGGTGATATCCGGAAAGCCGGCACCCGCCCCCGCGGCCGCCTTGTGGACCAGCAGGCGCGCGGCTGCAATCTGCGTGTGCATATCGACCAGCATCCACTGCAATCCCTGGAACTCGCAGATCGGCCGCCCGAACTGCTCGCGCGTCTGCGCATAGTCGAGCGCGAGCTCGAACGCGCCGGCAGCGATGCCAAGCGCCACCGTGGCCGCGCCCACGCGCTGGCTGTTGTAGGCGTTCATCAGTCCGGCGAAGCCGCGGCGTATGCCCTCGGGCGGAATCAGCATCATGTCTGCCGGCACCTCGAGATCCTCGAAGACGATCTCGGTTTCCGGAATCCCGCGCAGGCCCATGGCCGGCTCACGGGCGCCGATGACGAGTCCCTTGGCCTGGTCGCGCACAGCGATGAACCCGCCGATGCCTTGCTCCACCCCGCTTTCGAACACGCGCGCGAAAATCAAATGCAACTTCGACACGCCGCCGCCCGTAATCCAGTGCTTGCGGCCGTTAATCACGTAGCGCTCGCCCTTGCGCTCCGCACGTGTGCTCATTTGCGTCGCGGCGCTCCCGGCCTCAGGCTCGGTGATGCAGATCGCCGGCTTGTCGCCGCCTAGCACGAGCCCGGCTGCGAGCTGCTTCTGTCGCTCGCTGCCGTATTTCATGATGGCGCCGATGGCGCCCATGTTGCCTTCGACCACGATACGCCCGGTGACACCGCACACCTTCGCCATCTCCTCGATCACCAGCACGGCGTCGAGGTAACTCAGGCCCTGACCGCCGTACTGCTCGGGGATGGTCATGCCCATAAATCCGGCCTTCGTCAGCGCCTTGACGTTGTCCCAGGGATACTGCTCCGTGCGGTCGATCTCGGCGGCGCGCGGCGCAATCTCCTTCTTCGCGAGCTTGCGCGCCGCCTCCTGCAACGCCATTTGCGTGTCGTTTAGATCAAACATGTGCACCTCATGCCGCTGAGGCCATGCGCGTCGCCTTCAGCGTGTTGGCCATGAGCATGGCGACCGTCATCGGCCCGACCCCGCCAGGAACGGGAGTGATTGCCGAGGCGACCTCGCTCACCGCAGCGAAATCGACATCGCCCACGAGCTTGTAGCCTTTCTCGGAGCCCGGATCGTCCACGCGATTAATGCCCACATCGACGACCACGGCGCCTTGGGCCACCATCTCGGGTTTGACGAACTCGGGCTGCCCCATGGCCGCAATCAGAATGTCCCCCTGGCGCGCCAGCTCGGCCAGATTCCGCGTGCGACTATGGCAAACGGTGATCGTTGCATTCGCGCCCTTTTGTTTCTGCACCAGAATGTTGGCCATCGGCTTGCCGACGATGTTGCTGCGCCCGAGGATGACGACGTGCTTACCGGCGACATCGATACCGCTGCGGACCAACAGCTCCTGGATGCCCGCCGGCGTACATGACTTGAAGGTGTCGAGACCGATAACGAGTTTGCCCACGTTGACTGGATGAAAACCGTCGACATCCTTGGCAGGCGCGATGCGCTCTATCACCCTGGTCTCGTCGATATGTTCCGGCAGGGGTAACTGAACCAAAATGCCGTGTACGGCCGGATCCTCGTTCAACGTATCGATGAGCGCCAAAAGGTCCTCTTCGGAAATGTTCGCCGGGCGCTCATGCAGCACCGATGTTATGCCCACTTGCTCGCACGTGCGGCGCTTGGTTCGCACATAGATCTTGGACGCCGTAAAGTCACCGACGAGCACGGCAGCCAAGCAGGGATTGACCCCCTTCGCCTTCAGTCGTTCGACCTCGTCCTTGACCTCGTGCTTGATTTTTGCCGCGATGGCAGTGCCGTCGATGATCCTGGCCGTCATTGTCGTGGTCCCGATGCCTGCTGGGGCGCCGACGCGCCGCCCGCCATTAGATCATAAGTGGCGACGGAGCTAAAAACTCGATCAGTGGGTGCCGACGCATAGCGACGGACATGTGCCGTGCGCCATGACCGTACGGTAAACTGCTCGTCTGGTTCACTCATGCGCATCCTTGTTTTCCAGCACATACCCGTCGAGCACCCCGGCATCTTCCGTGATTTTCTGGCGCAGGCTGGCATCGAGTGGGATGCCGTCGAGCTCGATCAGAACGCGGCGATTCCGGGCCTGGATCGCTATGACGCACTCTGGGTGATGGGCGGGGCGATGGATGGGTGGGGGGGGGAGAAATATCCCTGGATGACGGCAGAGAAGGCGGCGATTCGTGAGGCC
>CAYGAS010000349.1:0-13262 GCA_964347935.1 uncultured Nitrospiraceae bacterium
GCGCTGCGCGACGCCGGCATGGACGTGATCTACACCGGTCTCCATCGCACACCCGAAGAGGTAGTCACGACGGCGGTCCAAGAGGACGTCGACGTGATCGGCATCAGTCTGCTATCGGGTGCGCATATGACCGTGTTCCCTCGCCTGCTGCAACTCATGAAAGACAACGACGCCGAGGACATTATTCTGGTCGGCGGCGGGGTCATGCCGGACGAAGACGTGGCCACCCTCCAGCAGATGGGTGTGGCCGAGATCCTGTTGCAGGACACGCCGCCCACCACGATTGTCGACACGCTGCGACGCCTGGTGGCGGAACGCGGCCCGCGCTGAGCACCGGTCACATCAGCAAGTAACCGCACCGCTATGGAATTCTGGTCGTTTCCGCCCCGTTACGATCGCGATTACTTCCCCCAGCCGGGGGACCGCTACTGGTTTCAAAAGCGTGAGACCGCCCCGCCTGGCGAGCGCGAGCAGGCCATCCTGGAACGCCTGCGCAAGGTGATGCATTACGCCTATGAACATGCCCCCTTTTATCGCCGCAAATGGGATGCCGCGGGCATTCACCCGGATCACATCCGCACGCTCGAGGATTTCGAACGCGTTCCCGTCGTCACCAAACAGGAACTGCGTGAAGCGCAGGAACGGGCGACCCCGTTTGGCGATTACCTGTGCATCGCCGAGTCCGAGGTGCACCATATCCACGGCACCGGCGGCACGACCGGGCACCCGACGGCCTTCGCCATCGGCCGCCACGATTGGGACACGATCGCAGAGAACCATGCGCGGGTGATGTGGGCGATGGGGTTGCGACCCGGCGATATGGTATTTATTGCAGCTATCTTCAGTCTGTACATGGGTTCGTGGGGAGCCTTGCGCGGCGCCGAGCGTTTGGGGGCAAAGTGTTTCCCGTTTGGCGCGGGCGCGGCGGGCATGACGGCGCGCGCCGCCAGCTGGTTAAAGACCATGCGTCCCACCGCCTTCTACAGCACCCCGTCTTACGCCTTACACCTGGCCGAGGTCGCCCACTCGGAGGGTATCGACCCGCATGAATTCGGGCTTAAGCTCATGTTCTTCTCGGGCGAACCGGGCGCGTCGATACCAGGGATCCGTCAGCGCATAGAGAACCACTTCGGTGCGAAAGTCATCGACTGTGGCTCGATGGCCGAAATGACGCCGTGGATGAACGCCGCCGGCAGCTGGGAAAGCAACGAGGGCATGCTGCTGTGGCAGGACATCGTCTATGGCGAGGTCTGCGATCCCAAGACTTTCCGCCGTGTCGCCTACGGCGAGCGCGGCACGCCCGTGTACACGCATCTGGAGCGCACCTCGCAACCGATGATACGTCTACTGTCCGGCGATCTCACGCACTGGGTCAACGATCCCAATCCGTGCGGGCGCACCTATCCTCGCCTGCCAAAGGGCATTTACGGCCGCATCGATGACATGTTTACCATCCGTGGCGAGAATATCTATCCGAGCGCGATCGATGCCGTCCTGAACAGGATTCCCGACTACGGGGGTGAACACCGCATCGTCATCGCGCGCGAGCAGGCGATGGATGAGTTGTTGATCAGGATCGAGGGCAAGCCGCACGTGTACGAGGCCGGCGAGAGCGCCGCACACGCACTCAAGCAGCGTGCGGAGACCGACTTGTTGCGTGCACTCGGCGTGCGCGCCAAGGTACAGATTGCGCCGCCTGACTCGATTCCGCGTACCGATTTTAAGGCGCGGCGGGTCATCGACGACCGCGATCTCTTCAAGACCTTGAACCAGGAGCTGGACAAGTAGGCATGTCTGCGCCAAAGCCCTCGCTTGAGCTCGTCGCCGAAGTGCTGCAAGGACAGCCTCGCAGCATTTCACGATTGATCTCGCGCGCCGAGGCGGGGGTACCCGAGTGCCGGCCGGCACTGGCGGAGATCTATCGGCACACCGGCCGCGCCCATATAGTAGGTATCACCGGTGTGCCGGGAAGCGGCAAGTCGACATTGGTGCGCGGCCTGGCCCTCGCCGCACGCAAGCGTGAGCGCAAAATCGGCGTGATTGCGATCGACCCGTCCAGCCCCTACTCGGGCGGCGCCATTCTCGGTGACCGCATCCGTATGAACGAGCTCAACTGTGACCCCGGCATATTCATCCGCAGCATGGCGACGCGTGGCGCGCTCGGCGGTCTTGCGCGTGCAAGCCTGGACGCGGTGGATTTGCTGGATGCCGCCGGATTCGATGTCATCCTGCTCGAGACCGTTGGCGTTGGTCAGGATGAGGTCGACGTCGTGCAAGCCACCCACACCACGGTCGTGGTCTCGGCTCCCGGTCTCGGTGACGATATCCAGGCCATCAAGGCCGGCATCCTGGAAATCGCCGATGTCCACGTCGTCAGCAAGTGCGATCGTTCCGATGCCAACAAGACGATCGCCGATCTGAAGATGATGCTCGGGCTCGGCGTGCGCGAGGTAGCAGGCTGGCAACCGCCGGTGGTCCCCACCAGCGCCGAAACGGGTGAGGGCATCGAAACCTTGCTCGCGACGATCGATGAGCACCGGCGGCACCTCGAACAATCCGGCGAGCTCGCGCGACGGCGGCAACTGACAGCGCAGATGCGCATGCTGAAGACGGCCGAGGACATTCTGCGAACACGCTTTGTTGACCGCCGCGATGGCGCGGCGGCGGCACTGATCGAGCGCGTGATGGCACGTGATCTGGACCCGCATACGGCGGCGCTGCACCTGCTCACCGCCTTGCACGAAGGTGAAGAGAAATGAAACATGAGAAAAATCATATCGATTCCGTCACTTGGGCACAGCTCGAGAGAGCGTTACAGAGCTGGGAAAAAACCGAGCTCGCAGCCTTCCTCAAGCGCCAGCCGGAAAGCCAAAGCGAATATCGCAGCGCCTCAGGGTTGCCGCTCAAGCGTGTGTATACCGCGCTCGACGGCGCCGAGACCCCGCTCGAGGATATCGGCCTGCCGGGTCAGTATCCCTTTACGCGTGGCCCTTACCCGACGATGTATCGCGGGCGCTTGTGGACGATGCGCCAGATCGCCGGCTTTGGTACCGGTGCCGACACTAATCGGCGTTTTCAGTATCTGATCGCTCAGGGACAGACGGGGCTTTCGGTGGATTTCTACATGCCGCCGCTTATGGGCTACGACTCCGACCATCCCATGAGTCTCGGGGAGGTCGGCCGTGAGGGAGTGGCAATCGACGTGCTCGATGACATGGAGGCGTTGTTCAAGGACATCGACCTAACAAAGATATCCGTGTCGATGACCATCAATCCGAGCGCCTGGATCCTGCTGGCGATGTACATCGCGCTTGCGCAAAGCCGCGGTTATGACCTGCATCAGCTCTCGGGCACGATCCAGAACGACATCCTCAAGGAATACATCGCTCAAAAGGAATGGGTGTTTCCGGTACGGCCATCCGTGCGCATCGTGCGCGACACCATTACCTACGCCAGCGAGCATATGCGCCGCTACAACGCCGTCAATATTTCCGGCTACCACATCTCCGAGGCCGGCGCGACCGCGCTGCAAGAGGCCGCTTTCACCATGGCGAATACCATTGCCTACGTGGAAGAAGTCACCAAGGCCGGGCTTGACGTTGACGAATTCGCGCCGCGGTTGTCGTTCTTCTTCGTCAGCCAGGCGGACTTTTTCGAGGAGATCGCCAAGTTTCGCGCGGTGCGGCGCGCATATGCCAAGATCATGCGTGAGCGCTTCGGTGCCAGCCAACCCGAATCCATGCGGTTGCGCTTCCACGCGCAAACGGCGGCGGCCACGCTGACCAAGCCGCAGTACAAGGTTAATCTCGTGCGTACGGCCTATCAGGCGCTGGCCGCGATTCTGGGCGGCACCCAAAGCTTGCACACCAATGGTCTCGACGAGGCTTTTACCATACCGACCGAAGAAGCGATGAAGCTCGCCTTGCGTACGCAGCAAGTGGTGGCGGACGAGACCAATATCACCTCGGTCATCGATCCCATCGGCGGGTCGTACTACGTCGAAAGCCTGACGTCGCAAATGGAAGAGGAGATCTTCAAAATTCTCGATGAGGTCGATGCCATGGGAGGCACCTTGAAGGCGATCGAGGACGGCTGGTTTCAGAAGCAGATCGCCGATTCCGCCTATGACTTCGCCCAGCGCAAGGCCGATGGCACGCGGCCAGTCATCGGCGTCAACAAGTACGTGGAACCGGAGGAAAAGCCTGACATCGAGACGCATCCCTACGACGCCGAAACCGAGCGCCGCCAGGTGGAGAACCTGAAACGGGTCAAGCGCGAGCGTGACAATACGCAGGTCAACAAACTGCTGGGCGAGTTAAAGCTGGTCGCTCGTGATGAATCCGCCAATCTCATGCCGATCACCATTGAGCTCGTCAAGGCGCGCGCCTCGATGGGCGACATCATCGAGACGTTGAAGGAGATCTGGGGCACCTATCGCGAACGCCCTGTAATCTGATAATAATCACCGCGAAGGAGTAAAAAGCCATGCCTGATATCACTATCAGTGGCCAGGACGGTCGCTTCTCGGCTTACCTAGCGAAACCCGCCTCCGGCAGCGGGCCGGGGATCGTGCTGATCCAGGAGATCTTCGGCATTAATAAGGTCATGCGCGATATTGCCGACGCTCATGCCAGTGAGGGTTATTTCGTGCTCGCGCCCGATCTTTTTTGGCGCCAGGAACCCGGCGTGCAGCTCACCGACCAGACCGATGCCGAGTGGGCACGGGCACGCAGCCTGATGCAGGCCTTCGACCAGAACAAGGGGATCGAGGACCTGATCGCGACCATGGAGGCGCTGCGCGCAATGCAGGGTTGCACGGGAAAGGTGGGAACCGTGGGTTATTGTCTCGGTGGACGGCTCGCCTATCTCATGGCGACGCGCTCAGACGCCGACTGCAGCGTCAGCTACTACGGCGTCGGGATCCAGGACTTCCTCGATGAGGCGAAAAACATCAACGCCCCGCTGATGCTGCACGTCGCTGAGGAGGACCAGTTCGTGCCGAAGGAGGCGCAGGCCACGGTCAAGGCCCACCTGCAAGGCCATCCGCAGGTAACCATCCACAGCTACGCCGGTGCCGATCATGCCTTCGCCCGCGTGGGCGGTAAGCATTATGACAAGACCGCGGCCAATAGCGCCAATCGGCGCACGGCAGAATTTTTCAAGCAACACCTAAGTTAACGAGCTCTACCATAGAGCACACAGAGATCACAGAGAGAATCGAGGTTGAGGCGAATGAAGACGGTCCCAAAGCTTACGCTCGACGACGCCCGTGTCATCATGCAGGCGGCGGAGGCAAAGGCGCGCGAGATCGGTGTCGACATGGACATCGCCATCACTGACGATGGCGGCAACCTGCTCATGTTTCATCGTATGGACAATGCCAGGATTACGAGCATCGACATTGCGATCGGTAAATCATTTACTGCGTCTGCGGCGCGCAAGTCGACGCGCGAATACGGCGAAACCAGCGGTCCGGGTGGTCCCTCTTACGGTATTCACGTCAGCAACCAAGGACGCTTTATGATTTTTGCCGGTGGCCTGCCGATCTTTATCGACGGACAGATCGCCGGCGGTGTCGGCTGCAGCTCCGGTCACCCCGATCAGGACGAAACCGTCGCCCAGGCAGGCATCGACGCACTGCTAAAACTTTTGAAGAAATAGATGGATGGCAACATAAGCTCATGACGGCAGATCTGAGCACTTGGGTCGGACGTACGCGCACCGAGCGAGACCTTATTGCGCCGAGCCAAGCGATGGCGATGGCGGCCACACTGGATTTGGAGCCCGACACCTTTCACGAAGGCGTAGCACTGCCGGAGTTCTGGCACTGGATTTACTTCCGGCATCCGGTGCGACGCTCACGCCTCGGTGAGGACGGGCACGAATTGCGCGGTGACTTTCTGCCACCGGTCGAGCTCCCGCGGCGGATGTGGGCCGGTGGGCGCTTGCAGTTCCATACGCCGATCCTAATCGGCGACGATATCGAACGTACTTCGGAAATTCTTTCCGTCGAGCAAAAACGCGGACGCAGCGGCGATCTGGTGCTCGTGACAGTAAAGCACACGTTCAGCGGTGCTGATGGGCTTTGTGTCGAAGAAGAACAAGACCTGGTGTACTGCGAGATTCCGGCGCCCGGTCAACCGCCACGGCAACAATCAATCCTGCCGGCGGACGTAGACTGGAAGGACAGTTTCATGCCTGATGCGGCCACGTTGTTTCGCTACTCAGCGCTCATGTTCAATGCCCACCGCATCCATTTCGACCACCCCTTCACCACCGAGGTCGAGGGCTATCGCGGACTGATCGTACACGGGCCTTTGACAGCGACGCTCTTGCTCGAGGCGGCCAAGCGTCACACGCAGCGACGTTTGGAGACCTACCGCTATCGTGGCGTGGCGCCGTTGTTCAACGACGAGCTCGTGATGCTCGCCGGTAAAGATCTAAGCGGGGCCAATCAGACCGAGTTGTGGGCGGCCGGTCCTGCAGGCACTATCGCCATGCAGGCCTTGGTGAGCTGGCGTCATTGAGCGCGCTCGCGTGCAGCGCGTTCATTCCGTCAACACGACCACCTGTTCACTGGCGAGACTCAAGCTGACGTCAGCCCCGACAGGAAACGGCCGCACGCCGCGCTGGTGGGCGTCGTCGACCAAAATCAGATTCTCGCCTGTCGACACCGAATAACGAACCATGCTGCCCAGAAACTCGCGGTGCTGGACCACGCCCTTTATTTCTACGCCCGGCTGCGGTTGCGAATGACCCGCCGGTTGTATGGTGACGTTTTGCGGGCGAAAGACAATGCTGTGGCCGCGCGCGTCCTTATGCTTGATTCCTTGCAACTGTGCACTGTCCAGCGGGACAGCGATGCCATGCGCCGAACGGAATACCGTCCGACCGTTTTCGGATAACAGCGACCCGTCGATGACGTTGGCGGTGCCAAGGAAGTTGGCGACGAATCGATTCGCCGGGCTGTCGTAAAGCTCGGCCGGCGTTCCCACTTGCTGAATCACCCCCGCGTCCATGACGGCAATACGGTCAGCCGTGGTGTTGGCTTCCTCCTGATCGTGGGTAACGAAGATTGTCGTCAGCGCAAGCTTGCGCTGCAGGTCCAACAATTCTTGGCGCATTTGGATGCGAAGCTTGGCATCCAGATTCGACAGCGGCTCATCGAGCAGCAAGACCTGGGGTTCAATAACGATCGTACGCGCCAACGCCACGCGTTGCTGCTGACCCCCCGACAGCTGTGACGGACGTCGGCCGGCAAGCTCCAGCAGCCCGACAAGCTCAAGCGCCGCATCCACGCGTTGCTGTATTTCCGGTTTCGGCAGACGGCGCTCTTCCAGCCCGAAGGCCACGTTTTTGCGCACAGTCATATGTGGCCACAGCGCGTAGCTCTGGAACACCATACCGACGTTCCGCTTCCACGGCGGCAACGCACTCACGTCTTCGCCGCCGATCTTGATATGGCCTGTCTCGGCCTTGCCAAAACCGGCGATTAGCCGCAACAGCGTCGTCTTGCCGCAACCCGAGGGTCCGAGAAAGGTAAAAAACTCGCCCGCTTCGATCTGCAGCGACACGTCCTTCAGGACATGGTTGTGGCCAAAATAGAGATTGATGTTCTCTATGCTGACGCCGGCAGCGTTCTGAACCCCTTTGCTTAAATGCCCCGTCATATCTGTTCTCTAATACTCGTCCGCAAGCCCGCGCGCCTTCTGGCCGCGTTCGATGACGCGGTGCGAAAGATAGGTCGCGATACCGACAATCAAGACGGCAATAATGCCAAGAGCGGCTCCCGGACCTCTGCCGGCAGCGGTCTGCATAAACACATATAACCCGTACGCCAGCGGGGCATCAGACTCCGCCGACACTAGCATGATTGTCGCCGATAACTCGACCGCCGCAGTGGCGAAGCTGGTAACGAAACCCGCCAAGATACCCCCCACCATCAGCGGCACCACGATGCGTCGCACGGTTTTCAGTTTTGCCGCCCCCAGGTTTTCGGCCGCCTCCTCCAATGCCAGACTGAGCTGTTGGAGTGCGGCCGTACAAGCACGCAACGCATAGGGTAGGCGTCTTACGGATAGCGCAATAACCAGCATGATCCACCAGGTGGCGAGCGGTTGATCGCTCCAGGGCAATTGCACCCCGAAAAAGGTCCGCAGGTAGCCGATGCCAAGCACGACCCCGGGAACCGCCAGCGCCGCCATCGCCACGTAGTCGAGCCATTCGCGCCCGACGATCTTCGTGCGCAGCACCAGATAAGCGATCGCCGTACCGATCGTCACATCGATGAGCCCTGCCAGCGACGCATAGAGCACGGTATTCGTGACGAACTGGGGTGACTGCTCGAATACCTCCAGGTAATGACTGGCCGTGTACGCGTCCGGTAGCACGCTGAATGACCAGATGGTTCCGAACGAAAGCAGCGTCAGGCCGATGTGAGGCGAAAGCACGAGCAACAGAATCAGGATGATCACACTATAGGACAATACGCTTTCCCAAGGTCGCATCTGCCGCTTGGCCAGTCCCCCGCCACCGCGCTGCTCGGTCGCGTACTCCTTGCCGCGCAAGGCCAGCGCTGCCACCCACATGGCAAACAGCGAGAAGCCCACAAGGATTACCGAGATCACATAGCCCATCGGATCAGTAATACCGATCGACGAGATTCTGAGATAGGCCTGAGGCGCTAGCAGCGTATTCACATTCAGTAGTAACGGCGTGCCGAGATCGTCGAAGACTTTGATAAAGACCAGCGAGGCGCCCGCCACATAGCCTGGCATCGCCAGCGGAAAAACGATGCGGCGGAACAGGCGCAAACCGGAGGCACCGAGGTTTTGCGCCGACTCCTCCATGGCACGATCGATATTGTTAAGACTGGCCGAGAGATTGATAAGTATAAAAGGAAAGTAATGGATGCTCTCGACGAAGATGACGCCGTTCAGGCCTTCCATAAACGGTATATTGATTCCGAACCACTCGTCGAGCAGCAGATTGACGCTGCCATTGCTGCCGAACAATAACTGCATCGCCACCGCACCGACGAAAGGCGGCATGATCAACGGGATGATCCCCAGCGTCTGGACAATGATCGCGCCGCGAAACTCGAAACGGGTCGTGAAATAGGCGAGCGGCATCGCGAACACCGTGGCGACCAGCACCGACATGGCAGCCACATAGAGCGAGTTCCAGAAGGCCTCGCGGAACAGCGAGGTATTGAAGAAATCCTGAAAATTGACGAGGGTGAACGCACCCGTGCCCGGCGCCTGAAAGGCGACAAAAATCACCTGTACGACGGGGACAACCAGAAACAAAAACAGGAACGCCGCGATCAGTAGCGCAACGACTCTCTGCCCCCAATGCGCATTCATCGAGATTTTCCGCCGCGTAAAAACAATAAACGGGTCCGGGTTGCCCCGGACCCGTCGAGGAGGACTGCTAGCGAGCCATCAATAGGGCCTGTTCGGCCTTCACAAGTGCTTCTGCATAGTTCTTTCTGACAAACGCATCCCACTGTTCCTCTACCTCGGCCTGGCGCTTCGGTAAGACATCGGCCTTTTTCTTGCGCTTCTTCTTAAAGATGCCGGCATAGGCAGGATCGGATGCCTGCGCTTCAGTTACGGGCACGGCCGCCACCAGCGCGCGCGCCTCGCTGACCAATGCCGCGACCTTGTCGTCACCCGGTCTTTTTGCCGCAGCCGCCTGCGCCTTTTGGATCGCGCGCGTTACGGCCTGCAAGTCGTCGAGCCGGTAGGTAATCATGACGTCGAACATGGAGTTGACCACATTGTAGCGCTTCTTCGACAGGTCAACGTCGAACTTAACGGCCGCACCGATCGACGTGTCCTTGAAAGGATTGGGAAACCCGGGCGGTGCCTTGGCATAGGTGGCCGGATTGACGGGCAGACGGCGAATCTTCGCATCTAACAGCGTCTCCTGACCTTCCGGCGAAAGCAAGAACTCGATGAATGCCGCCGCTGCTTGCGGATGCGGCGCATTATTGAGCACTGCGATGTTGGCCGGCACCAATGTGGTCACGGTCGGATAAACAAAGTCCACCGGAAAACCGGAGCCCATGGACGACAGCCCGAAGAAGTCGATCACGATACCGAGACCAAAGTCACCGCTGTTGACGCCATCAGGGACGCCGAAACTGCGCTCCGTTACGGTCTTGAAGTTGCCGGCGATCTCTTTCCAGAGTGCCCAGCCCTTCTCCCAGCCTTCGCCTTGCAGCACGGTCTCTACCGTCAGGTGCGTCGTGCCGGAGCGGGACGGCGCGGACATGCCGACATGGCCGTGATATACGGGCTTGGCCAGCTCTGCCCATTCCTTCGCCGGTTGCAGCTTCTTCGCCTTGAGGTAGCGCGTGTTCCACATGATCCCGTAGCCGGCCGCAGCGAAACCGATGTAATACCCATCAGGATCGTTGATGGGGTAGGCGCCGACTTTTTCCGGAATTCCCTCAGCCTTGGGCGTGTACTTTTGCAGCAGACCGTCGCCTTTCAACACCTCGAAGGCATCCGGCGCCGAAGCCCAGAAAATGTCGGAGGTGTTGTTGCCGGCCGTTTCCTGAACGTATTTGATGCCGGCGGTAGTCTTCTTGCTCAAGATCTCTACTTTTACACTGGGATTGCGCTTCTCGAATTCAGCCTTGAACTTCCCGGTGAGGTCCTTGGGGAATGAGGTCACGACAACGAGCTTGTCCTCGAGCGCTTGCGCCTGCATCGGCAATGCAAGCAGGCCAGGCGCGATCGCAAGGAACAGAACCGCTCGCAGCAGAATATGCGAGATACTCATGATGATTATCCTCCAAAGGGTGGTTATTTCCGGCCGTCTGACAAGGCCCCAATCAGGAGCTACCCGCAGGCGGCCCAAAGTCATGGTACGCGCTCTCAGTACGATGCTCAAGCGAGCTCCCACGCCATTATTGTCAGACACGGATAGACGGTGCCAGAATGCCCGCATTGCAGCCTGCGCCGCACATAGCCGCATGATGTAAGAGGATTTCTGGGGGAGGATCCACCAATGCTAAAAATATTGGGCAGGAAGAACTCATCGAACGTACAGAAGGTTCTATGGTGCTGTGACGAGCTCGGTCTCGCCTATGAGCGTGAAGACGTCGGTGGTTCCTTCGGAAAAAACCGCGACCCTGAGTATCTTGCGCTTAACCCGAACGGCCTCGTACCTACCATCATCGAGGACGGCTTTGTGCTTTGGGAGTCCAACAGCATCATCCGCTATCTGGCGGCCAAGCACGGTCGCGGCACGCTTCACCCTGAGGATCTACGAGCAAGAGCGCTGGCCGAGCGCTGGATGGACTGGCAACTCAGCGTGCTCGGCCCGGCCATCGGTCCCGTCTTTTGGGGTTTGATTCGAACGCCGCCTGACAAGCGCGACCAGGCGGCAATTGCCGCGGCCCGTGACAAGACTGCGCAGGCATTGAGCATCCTTGACGATTACCTGGGCCGCACCGATTTCGTTGCCGGCGCCACGCTATCAGTGGGCGATATTCCGGTGGGGATCATGACGTACCGGTGGTTCTCACTCGACATCGAGCACGAGAATCTGGCCAATTTGAAGCGCTGGTACGACCGCCTAACCGAGCGGCCGGCCTTCAAGAAGCACGTGATGATAGGACTGACCTAAAACCGTGACTGGTGACTGGTAATTAGTAATTCGCGTCTGCAACAGCGATTCGCTTTATCGAATTACTCGTCACGAATCACAAGTTACGGTATTTCTATATTTTCTGCTGTCCGTTTTCGCGCATATGCTCGCGCAGGTATTCCAATGCTTTCCGTGCGGGCAGGTAATCCGGTTCATGGGCTAGCGCCCGTTCGAACGCGTCCCTGGCCTCAGTCAGCCGCCCCTGCATGACCAGTACGCGCCCCATGTTGAAATGCGGATACTGGTAGCAACAGTAGCGTTTGGCCTCCATCGCCTTCTTTAACCAAGGAATCGCTTCGTCCGTCTGCCCGAGATCGATCAGATAGACACCGATGTCGTTATAAGGATTGCCATAATCGGGGTCCAGCACAATCGCGCGCTTGCAATCCGTAATGGCCTCATTGAGCCGTCCCACCATGCTGAGCGACCAGCCACGAAAGGTGTGGGCTTCGGCGGTGGGATAGGCAGCGATCGACTTACCGAAGACCTCGATCGCCTTATCGTAATGACCCAGCACGTGAAGCAGGTAGCCCTCTTGCCATAACAAATATGCCTTGTCCTCAGACCGCGTATTCTCGGGTTGCTCTGCGGGCAGGGGCAAAGGGGTACCGAGGCACCACAGCAACAACAGCAAGCAAGGAGGAAGGACTCGGCCGAGAGGGCGTTGGCCGCAGGTCGTTGGCATGCGTTCCAAGGCACGTGACATCTGCCCACATTCTACGCCCCTGGCACGTCCGTGGCATCATCAGGCATTACCGCCCTGGAAAAATATTCTGTCCGCCCTGCGCGGCTTGTCAGAATGGAATCTGCCATGTCAGAATCGAGTTCGATACGCCCGCGGCACGGCCCATTATCGAAGACGTTTTTCAACGCATCGCCCCCTCCACGCGGCAGGAAGTATCAGTTTATTTCGGCGAATGGTCATATCGACCTGATCCGGCTACTTCCCGACCTATTCACCGCTAACGCCGCGGCGCGGGTCGGGCGCGGATGAGGCGGGGCACGCAAGCGTGCGCGGCGACATCGGCGCCCTCCATGCAAAGGAGCAGAGACGAGCACTGATGCCAGCGGGCTTAAAGATCACGGGGAAGCGAGCACACGGTGTCATCACCCAAACAAACTGACGTAATCGTGGTCGGCGCCGGTAATGCTGGATTTTGCGCCGCCCTGGCCGCCCGCGAGCACGCCGCCAAGGTGGTCGTGCTCGAGTGCGCGCCCGAGGCTGAGCGCGGTGGTAACTCACGCTTCACGGCCGGGGCTTTTCGCTTTGTCCACAACGGCGCCGAAGATCTGCGTCGCTTGATGCCCGACCTGACCGAGCAGGAGATCGCTAACTCCGACTTCGGTGCCTACACGGAAGAGGATTTCTTCGACGACCTGGGACGGGTCACGGATTACCGTGTCGACCCGGACATGGCCGAGCTACTTGTCCGACGCAGCACCGACACACTGCTATGGATGCGTTCCAAGGGTATTCGGTTTATTCCCATGTGGGGCCGGCAGGCATTCAAGATCGACGGCAAGTTCAAGTTCTGGGGTGGGCTCGTGGCCGAGAGCTGGGGCGGTGGTCCAGGACTGTCCGATATGTGGTTTGAGGCCGC
>CAYGAS010000350.1:0-19797 GCA_964347935.1 uncultured Nitrospiraceae bacterium
TGCCGTGCATAAGCAAAGCCAAATCGCCCGGATTTGCGCCCGCTTTCGTCAGCGCGCCCTCGATACCTTGCATGACACCGCGCTCCGGGGCGTCCGGCGTCGTCAGCACCTTCGTTGTCACCCGACCGCTGGGGGTATCGAGCGCGACGTCGGTAAAGGTGCCGCCGATATCGACGGCCAGGCGGTTTTTCTTCTCGGCTGCCAAGAGTGGCGACCCTCTCTCCCTATTAATAAAGATGCGCCGAAAGGGTACACGCTTTGCCAGCGATAGGCGAGGAACGCGTCGGGGCGTTCTTCCCCGGAACGAGCAATCCTATGATGTGATGTTCGCGGTCGGGGGATGATTGGCTGCAAGCAATAAGATTAGTCTGCTCGTAAACGCGGCGGGCAATTCCACATAGCCGAACCGAGTCATAGCGACAGATCTCGACCCATGGCGGATGCGGGCCGATTCACCGCCCCGTCCGGGCACTCGCCGCGCAACACCTGCAGGATCGATCGGGCGGCGGCCAACTCGATCTCCAGCCGCACGCTCTCGACGGCCGAGCCGAGATGCGGCGTGAACAAAGTACGATCGCGCAGCGCCAAAAGTTCCGACGAAACCGCGGTTGGTCGGCCCGGGCGCGCCCAGTCCTCCATCTCGAAGACGTCGGCGGTATAACCCCCAAGCCGCCCCGCCACCAAGGCCTCGCCGACCGCGTCCTCGTCGACAACCGAGCCCCGGGCGATATTCAGCAGGTAGGCATTCGACTTCATCGTTTGCAGCGCGTCCGCGTCGATCTTGTGTTTCGTTTCATCCGTGAATGGCACGGCAATAATCAGAAAATCGCTGTCGGCCAGGAGACGTGCGAAGGAAACCGACCGCAGACCCAAGGCGCGCTCATCAGCTGAGCCGAGCGGGTGCGTGTCGTGATAAATCAACGCGGCACAACCAAAGCCGCGCAGGCGCGCGGCAATCGCCTTGCCGATGCTACCCATCCCCAGGAATCCCACGGTACTACCGGCGAGACCGGTACCATAGAGCAGCGGCCGCCAACCCCTAAACTCGCCACTGCGTACGTGCTCGTCGCCTGGCATCACATGGCGTGCAAGGCCGATTAGCAGCCCGATCGCCAGCTCGGCCGCCGGCACCGTCAGGAGGTCTGGCACGACGGTGAGCCACACGCCGCGCCGGGTGCAGGCATCGACGTCGAAGTTGTCAAACCCCTTCAGCGCACAGGCAACAACACGAAGCGCGGGGCATTGCTCTAGAAACACGGCATCGACACGGTCAGGCATAAAAGCCATCAACCCGACCGCGTCCCGTGCCTGCTCGATCACCTGCTCGCGCAACCAAGGTTGCCTTGTCGGATTTACAATGACCGTACCCTGCGCTTGCAGCAGCTCAACGACTTCGGGATGAATCCAGTTTGTAACGACGACCTTTGGCAGCATCGACCCCATCCGCCTCACTTCGAGAAGACAATCACCACGATTCCGAGGGCCAGCACCAAGGACCATCCCAAACGCCGGCGCATATACTGTTCGCGCAGGTAAAGCCCTCCGAGCAAGACCGCCAGCGGTATCGATGCCTGACGTAGTGAGTTAACCGCACCCACGTTTCCACCGAATTGGTAGGACAACAAAATCAAATAATAAGACAGGTAAGACGACAGCGCTGCCCCCACGTAACGAAACGGTGTTTGCCGCCACCCGCCGAAGAGATGGCTCAGCAGCGTGCGCTCGGGCGGCTTGCGCACGACGAAATAGATAGCGCAGGCCGGCGTTAACAGCACGTACGCGCCGACCAGCAACGCCGCCGGCTCGATTGTCTTCATCGCCTCGGCATCGGCGAGCGACTGGGTCCCCATCCCGCACATGGCGAGCAAGGCGGTTGCCAGCGTCGCTGGCTGATCCAGCAGGCGCGTGCCGCGCCGGTACTGCAGAAAGAATGCACCGATTACTACGAGCGCAACGCCTGTCAGCATCACCGAACTGTAGCGGTGACCCAGAAGGAACCAGCCGACTACGACGATGAAAACGGGGGCGGCACGGATAATCGGGTAATAGACCGAAAGATCTCCCGTCTTCATCGTCGTTAGTACGCCTACGTAATAGAAGACGAGCCCGAGCGCCGAGAAGACCACCAGCGGCCAGACGGCGAGTGCCGCTCGCACGTCGACGCCGAGAACTTGAGCCTGAACGCTTGCAATCGTGGCCCAGAAAAGAATGACCCCGAAATAAGCGGCCTCCGGGTAGGCGTTGCCTTTGAGCAGGAAATCGCGCAACGGGTGAATCAACACCGCAAGCATGACCAGAGCAACGACTTGTAGGTCCATGTTGTTGGGGGCGAAGTGCCAGGCGGGCGCGTTTATTATCTTTGCTGGTGAGGCCGTTCCTCGGCTCAACGCGCATCGCTTTGATCGGCCCGCAACGTCCTAAGGGTCGGCTACCAGCGCAGATTAATGTTCTTGATGCGGGTGTAGCTCAGCAGCTCGTCCAAACACTCTTCCTGGCCGAGGCCGCTCTGCTTCCAACCGCCGTAGGGAGCGCCGAGGTAGCGGCCGGTTGAATTGATCCACACATAACCGGCGTCGATGCGATCGGCGGTTTCCATTGCTTGCCTCAGGTCGTTGGTGACAATTGCGGCGGTGAGTCCGTATTCGACGCCATTGGCGTTGGTGAGCATATCCTCGTAATCGCTCCATTTGAGTACCGACATCACCGGTCCGAAGATCTCCTCGCGGGCGATGCGCATGGCGGGCGCGACCTCATCGAACACCGTCGGTTCGATAAAGAAGCCGTTCTTGAGCGCCGCATCCTTCGGTGGTCCGCCGCCAGTCAAGAGCTTCGCGCCTTCAGCCTTGCCCGACTCGATGAAACCCATGATGCGCTCGTATTGTTTCTCCGAGACGATCGGTCCGACCTCGTTACCCTCGATCCAGGGCAAGCCGATCGGCAGCGCCTCGGCCTGGTGCACCAGTTCCCCGCACACGGCGTCGTGCAAAGCGGCGTGCACGAAAACGCGCGAGGTCGAGCTGCACGACTGACCCTGGCGGTTCATGTTCATGCCCTTGATGGCCGCCGTGGCGGCCTTCTTCGGATCGGCGTCGGCGAAGATTATGATCGGATTTTTTCCTCCGAGCTCGAGCGTGACGTGCTTCAAGCCGTCTGCGGCGTCGCGGGCAATGGCGCGTCCGGTCGGCACCGAACCGACGAAACCGATGCGGGATACCTCGGGGTGACGCACCAGCGCTGCGCCCGCGATCACGTCGCCCGTCACGACATTGACCACCCCAGGCGGGAAGATGCCCTCGCAGAGCTCGCCCAAGCGCAGGCTCGACAACGGTGCCTGCTCCGAGGCCTTGATGATGACGCAGTTGCCAGCAGCGAGCGGCGCCGCGGCTTTCTCGGCGCAGAACCTGAACGGATGATTGAATGCGTTGATTTTGGCCACGACGCCGTAGGGCTGGCGGCGGGTCATATTAAGGTGGCGTCCGCCCTGCGAGGAGGTCTCACCCTTGATCTCCGACATCAGTCCGCCAAAGAACCGCAGTGTCTCGGCGGTCCAGTCCATGTCAGTGCGCATGCCAGCAATGGCATTGCCCGCGTCATAAGCATCGATGGCGGCGAGCTCTTCGCGATGGGCGATGATCCGGTCGGCCAGCGCTTGCAGACAACCCGCGCGCTCTTTAACCGGCATGCGGCCCCACTCGGCGAAGGCCTTCTTCGCCGCCTGCGCGGCGCGGTCCACATCGGCCTCGGTGGCATACGGCACCTCGCCCAACTTCTCGCCGGTCGAGGGATTGATGCTATCGAAAGTCTTGCCGCTCTCACCGGCGAGCCACTCGCCACCAATATATAGGCCCTTGGGGCGGAAATTCATTTCGGGGGCGTTCATGGCTAGGGAACAATCGCGGCGCGCAGCACGCTGCGCTCGGCTGCACGCTTGAAGGCGAGATCGAGCTGATCGAGCCTGAACTTAGAATCGACGATGTCTTTGAAGGGAAAGCGCCCGCGGTTCGCCATGACGAAATCGAGCGCCTGGATCAGGTGGCGCGGATGATAGTTGTGGATCCCGCGCAGCGTAACCCATTTCTTCACCAACACGTTCGCGTCGATGCTGACATCGGCCCCGGGATTGACCAATCCGCCCAGCACGTAACGCCCGCCGATGCGAAGCATTTGTAATCCCGCAGGCACCACGCTCGGCACGCCGCAGACCTCGATCACGACGTCGACACCATCGGGTGCAGCGAGCGCCCGCACGGCTTTGACCAACTCCTGCTCGCTCATCGCGCCGACGTCGAGGGTCTCATCGGCGCCGAACTTTTTCGCCGCCTTGAGCCGATCGGCGACGCTGTCCAGACCGATCACGCGCCGTGCCCCGCGCGCCTTGGCCATGGCGCAACCGTAGAGCCCGAGCAGCCCCAAGCCTTGGATCACCACCACGTCGCCCATGCCGATCGCTGCTGCTTCCGTGACCGAGATCATGGTCGCCACCCCGCAGTTGAGTGGTGTCGCTTCTTCGTCGCTCAGCTCATCGGGCAGCCGCAGAATGCCCGTGCCCGGCACAATGTAGCAGTACTCGGCAAACCCGCCCAGAAAATGCGGGTCCTCATCGGCCAGATCGTGCCCGTACTTGCGCACGCGCGTGCACTTCTGCGGCATTTCCAGTACCTCGCAGTAATAGCAGCGCCCGCAGGTAAAGAACTCGGTCCAGGTGACGCGCTCGCCCACCCGCAGGCGTTCGCCGCGCATGTCGGTCGTCACGCCGGCGCCGATCTCCTCGACCACGCCGATGATTTCGTGGCCGAGAATGCCGGGGCACGGATTCGGGCGCTTGCCTTCGTAAGAATGGATATCCGAGCGGCAGATGGTCGACATGGTGATGCGCACGAGCACCTCGCCGGCCGCCGCTGCACGCAACGGGTATTCCTTAATAAGAAAGGGCGCATTGGGTGCCTCGTAGACCGCGGCCCGGGCCTTACGTGCTGGCTTTGTCACTGCATGGTCCCGTTGATAGTGAAATCAAAGACCTCATGGCTCTTGAGCGTGCGGCGTGCGGCGCGCGCCTGATACTCCTCGTTGACCGGCTCCGAGACGATAAGCGGCACCTTGCGTTCGGATGCCCCGCCGTGCGTGCGTAGGCGGTGGCCCTTCAGGCCCTCCAAGTCGTGATCCGCTTCGGCGGCACCGATGCAGGTCCCGGTTTCGCTGATGACCGCCAGATCGCCCTCGCGATCGGGCGGCAGCTCGAACAACGCCGATGCCGTCGCCCGGTCGTACACGGCCTCGATCCCCGGCAACTGCTGGATGAAGCGCAAAGCGCGTTCCGGCGTCGCGCCGTGATTGCAATACACGCGCACGAAACCGCCGAGGGCCCCGTGATGGACGACGAAGGGATCGGTGATCGGGCAGATAACCGTCGTCGATCCCTTGCCGAACTCGCGTTCCAACAGGTCCTGCAACCAGATGACGTTGGGCGTACCGTCGTCCTTTGATTTGTCGTTCATGCCATGATCGGCAATGAGGCCCACCACGGCGCCGAGTTCGACCAGGCGTCCGAATGCCTGGTCGAGTTGCCTGTAGAAATCGTTCGCCTCGGGGGCACCTGGGGCGTATTTGTGCTGGATGTAGTCGGTCAACGACAAGTAGAGAATGTCGGGCCGGCGCTGTTCCAACAATCGGATCCCTGCTTCCAGCACGAAGGTCGAAAGCTCCGCCGAGTACATGTCGGGTTGCGGCATGTCCGTCAAAGCGAGTGCGTTTTCGATACCGTTTTCCTCGAGCGTGCACTTATCTGCATATTGCGCGGAGAAGCTGACATGGCCAGCCTTCATATTCAGTCCCTTCTGCAGCTGCTGGCGCAACTTGTCCTTGGAGGTGATGGAAACGATTTTCGCGCCGCGTTTTGCGAACTCGGCGAGCACCGTGCTCGAGCGCAGGAGCTCCGGCCCCGTCATCATCACGGCCTCGCGGGTGTCGGTCTCCAAGTAGAAGTTGCCGGAGATACCATGCACCGCCGGCGGGCTGCCAGTGATGATGGACATGTTGTTGGGACA
Organism: uncultured Nitrospiraceae bacterium; assembly: GCA_964347935.1. GTDB lineage: Bacteria > Pseudomonadota > Gammaproteobacteria > Acidiferrobacterales > SPGG2 > SZUA-472. Next base: position 6,045 of record CAYGAS010000350.1, read on the forward strand.
GGTGAAGCTCGGCACGGTCCCGTCGGTGACGGCATAGAAACCGTTTTTCATGAAGCGTTCGATGTTAGGGATAATGCGGTCCTTGGTGCCCTGCTCGATGTACGCCGGATCACCGCCGTCGATGCAGACCACAACCACCGGTTTCGATGGCCAGCGATAGGCGATTCCGTTAAGCGTCAAATTTCCTTCGTGCATCTAGACTCCCGCACCGCCTGTGTTTATCTAGGGGTGCCTCATTACTTTGACTTGGAGACCCGGTCCCTAGCCCAAGCGGACACGGCTTCAGAGATCACTACGAGAACAATAATCGACAGCAGGATCGCGGCCGTGCGATGAGTCTCGATCTGCAGCACGTTGCGCTTAAGGTACCACCCCATGCCGCCGGCGCCGAAGAAACCGACGACCGTCGCCGCACGAAAGGCGACGTCCCACGTGTAGATGGCAATGCCGGTAAAAGCTACCCGCACCTGCGGCACCACCGCATACACAAACACCTGCAGGTGATTCGCGCCGGTCGCCTGCATCGCCTCGACCGGCCCCATGTCGATCGCCTCTACCTCCTCGGCGAAGAGCTTACCGGCGAACCCGGCGCAGAACAGCGTCAGCGCCAGGACACCGGCGAGCATGCCGAAGCCCAGAATAGTCACGAACAAAATCGCCCAGATCATCTCGTGCACCGCCCGACAGCTCATGGTCACAAATCTCGCGAGCGGATAAACATAGCGCCGGCTCGGACTGACATTGAACGCGCCGAGCCACCCGAGCGCGAGCGAAATCAGCAGTCCGAAGAGCGCGCCGAGGTATGCCATCTGGATCGTCTCGATGACGTACTTCAGGTAATCCCGGTCCCAGATGTACTCCAGGTCAGGCGGGTAATAGCGGTTGGCCATCAGATCGCCGAGGCGACCGAACATCCCAAAAATGCGTTCGAGCGGGATATTCAGGTACTCGATCGAGTAGGTGAGAAAAACCAGCACCGCGAGCAGCGCCCCGTAGGCATAAAGCGAATCGGGGTATTTGAAGCGCCGCCACTGTCGCACGGGGGGCGTCGGGGCTGTTTGTGTCGCGACAGCCCCTTGGCTCGCCGATGTTACCTGTGCGCGTCCGTTTACCATGGCGTCAAATCAGCGCCTTGCGCGAGTAGTACGACAGCACCTCGCCTAACAGGATCAGTACTAGAATGGCGAGGATCACGGTCGTGACACCGGGGTAATTGAACGTGTTCATCTGCCGGAAAAACACCAGGCCCAGCCCGCCGGCACCGACCAGCCCGAGAATGGCGGAGCGGCGGATGTTGATCTCCCACTCGAAAATGATAATGCCGAGGATCACTGGCAACACCTGCGGCAAGATGGCGTAGCGCATCACCTGAATAGGATTGGCGCCAACGGCCCGCATCGCCTCCACCGGATGCGGATCAAAGTCTTCGATCGCTTCCGCCGACATCTTGGCGATGAAGCCGATCGAGCGCACAGCAATCGCCAGCACGCCGGCGAACGCGCCGAGCCCGACCGCGGCCACGAAGATGAGGGCCCAGACGATCTCATGGATCGAGCGGCTGACGGTCATCATGAAGCGCGCAAGCGGATAGGTTATAGGTGCAAACGGGGTGATGTTGAGCGCGCCGAACCACGCGGCCGGTATGCAGATCGCCACCCCGAGGAGCGTGCCCAGAGTCGCAATCATCAGGGTCTCGATTGTCGGGTGCACGAGATCCGGTATGAGCGCCAGGTCGACGCCGAGGAAGCGCTGCGCCGATTGCCAGACGTTGCCGATCGAGCCCATGCGCTCCCAGTCGGTGTCCTGAATCACCGTCACGTCGATGCTCCAGATCACCAGCAGCGCAAGCGTCGCATAAATGGCAAAACGCGTCAGCCGGCGCCGACGGCGTCCGCTCAGCACGGCCTCCATGCGCGTGTGGGTGAGTTCGGCGGCCATCGTTATGCCTCAGAGCACCTCGAACGCGTAAATCTCGTTGAGCTTCGCCTGGTTCATGGTCTCGGTGGGACCGTCGAACATCTTCACTCCGTCCTGCAGGCCGATCATCTTGTTGCAGAACTCCATGGCGAGCCCGACGTCGTGGATGTTGCACAGCACGGGCACGCCGAATTCGCCCGCGATCTGTTTAATGAGCGCCATGACTTCGCGCGAGATCTTCGGATCCAGGCTCGAGGTTGGTTCATCCACGAGCAGCAAGTTCGGGTCCTGCATCAGCGCGCGCGCAATCCCTACCCGCTGGCGCTGTCCGCCCGAGAGCTCGTCGGCACGCTTATCCACATGCTCGCCGAGCCCGACACGTTCTAGCACATTGAGCGCGCGTGCCACATCCTTGCGCGAGAACGCCTTGAATAGGCTCCGCCCGGTACCGACATAACCGAGGCGGCCGGAAAGTACGTTATCAACGACGGACATGCGATTGATGAGATTGAACTCTTGGAAAATCATACCCACGTGGCGGCGCAGCCGGCGCAACTCACGCGCCGAGAGCTTCAACACGCTTTCGTCATAGAGCCAGATCTCGCCGCTGATCGGTTCCACTAGGCGGTTGATGCAGCGGATCAGCGTCGACTTGCCGGCGCCGCTGGGGCCGATAATGGCGAAGAAGTCGTCCGCGTCGACGTCGAAACTGACGCCTTTGAGTATCTCCGGCCCCGCCGCGTTGTACCTGACCCTCAGGTCTCTGACCCGTAAGATTGCCATGCTTTACCTTGGAACTGTAGAGGAGCCCGCCGTCCGCTTGAGCGGACGGCGGGCGGAAACGGACCCGTCTACTACTTCTTCTTCCTTGCGTCCTTCGCCTTCTTCAGATCACGAATGACATCGTAATCCGCGGAGGTCATCTTGACGAAGGTGTTGGACTTCACGTTGTCGAGGAACCTCTTGGCTGATGGTTGATCCTTCAAGCCCAGGAAGGTTTCCTCGATCTTCGCCTTGATCTCAGGGCACAGCGTATTGCGATAGACGAACGGGTCCTGCGGGATTACCGGCGACTTCCACAGGATGTTCACGTCCGCAAGCTTCACCTCGCCCTTGTTGACGACATTGTCGAACCGGTGCGTAGCGACGAAGGCGGCATCCACTTTGCCCTGGACCACGGCCACGCTAGAGAGCTCGTGGCTGCCGGTGTACACGACCTTACCGAAATAGTCCTCAAGCGCCTTGCCGCCGATCTCCTTCGTGAACACCACGCGGGGGAAGAGGTTACCCGACGTGCTGCCAGGATCGGTCAGGCCGAGGGTCGCGCCTTTGAGGGAGTCAAGCGTGGTGTATTTGCTGCCCTTCTTGGTGATTAAGGCCGCTTTGTAACCCGGTCCTTCTTCTTGCATGTGTCCGGGGCGCTTGGCGTAGGTCGCGAAGACTTCGATCTTAGGGTCCTTGGAGCTGGCGATCACGTAAGAATACGGTCCAAGCACCGCCACATGGACAAACCCGCCTAGCATTGCTTCCACAACTGATGCGTAAGAAGTCGGCATGAAGAACTGTATCTTCTTCCCGGTTAGCTGACCCATGCGATCAGTCACAGGCTTGTAGAGCTCAAGCTCCGCAACCGTCTCCTCTGTCGGCACCATCGCGAACGTCAGCGCCTCAGGGTTGTCGCAGCTTGCCGCCTTTGCCCTTGGGATCTGGCCCAGACTGAAGCCGGCGGCCAGCACTAGCGCAAGCATCATCCCCGCCAGTTTTTTCCATCTATACTTGCTCAAAGACATCTTCCGATCCTCCTTACTGTTGTTGAGTCTACTGGACCTCATAGACCGGCAGCCATCGTACCACTACCCGCATCCATCGGTACCATTGAAAAATCAGCGGCATTTTATTGACTCCATCAATACGAAGCTGTCAGCATCTTGGGGCTGCTCCAGATGGCCTGCGATTTTGCTTATGGTGTTACTAGCAGGCCTCGCTGCGGCTCAAGCACGGTCCCCAGATCGAGCAACGCCTCCAGGCTCGTAATCACGACGACCTGGGCATCGCCGACCGGCCAGTTACGGGTCACCGCATAATGCTTGAGCCATACCGGCTGCATACCCACACCCCTCGCCCCGCCTATATCGATGCGCAAATCATCGCCTACGTAAACCGCGGCTTGCGGCCTTACGCCCAAGCGCTCGAGGCAAAGTTGGAATGGCTTTGGATCGGGCTTCGGCGGGACGCCGCCCTCGCCGGCGAGGATCGCCACCTCGAAGAAACGCGCCAACGCCGGAAACTCATGCAAGCGGTGCCCGGCACCATCCGCCTGCCCCTGGGTATTAGACACGAGCCCCAGTCGATAACGTGGCTGCAATTGCTCGAGCACGGCAATCGCCTCCGGAAAAAGCGCGGTATGCCGGTTGACCGTTTTCCAGTACTCGCTCTCCCAAACAACGATCTGGGCTGAGTCGGGCTTGCGCTCGAAGGCCGCGTATACCGTGCGCCAAAGATCGACGCGTGAGATACGCGACTGATCGTGCAGCGCCTTGCGCGCATGACGATAACATTTGATAAACGCCTCCCAGCTTACGCCCTCCAGGTCCGCGTAAAGCTTTTGCTGCGCAGCGCGCTCCGCGGCACGGAAACCGTCCGCCGAGTTCACCAAAGTCTGGCCGAAGTCGAAAAGGATGGCGTCAATCATTCAAGCCACCCTGAACACGACTCAATTCTTGCCGTGCTTGGCCAGATAGTCGCCGAACAGCTCCTCGTCCGAGGGAATGTGCTCCGGAATCGGCGTCGACAGCCAGGTGTAATTCAGGAAATGCCGCCAGTCGATGTTGTCGCTGGTCATGTTGCCGGCCCAGCTGCCGCAACCGAGGGTATCCGTGGTCGGCTGGCCGTTGAACCAGCTGCCGCTGTTGGCAGCGGCATGTGGCATGTTGCAGTTCACGCGCCCGACCTTCGCCTTGAGTGCCAGCTCCACCCGACGCTCGTCGCGCTCGCTGTGCAGCGAGGCCGAGTGACCGATGCCCGAGAACTCGAGGATGCGGTTGAGGCGATCCAACATCTCCGAAAAATCCTCCCACGTCCACACCGTTAGCGTGGGCGAGATCTTTTCGCCGGAAAAACGGTCTTCACGGCCGATCTTCTCGCCGATGACCATGAGAAAGCGCGTATTCTCGGGCACATTGAGGCCCGCCTGCTCGGCGATCCACGTGGCGGTCTTGGCGATCAGGTCACGGTTCAGCTGTCTGCCGTCGGGCCAGTAGTACTTACGCAGCTTCTCGCGCTCCTCTGTAGAACAGAGATAGCCGCCGACGCGCTTGAGCTCTTCAAGCATGGCGTCATAAACGCTCGCCTCGATGGCGACGGCATTCTCCGACGAGCACGAGGCCGAATTGTTAGCGCACTTGGATTTGACGATCTTCTCGGCGGTGGCCTTGAGATCGGCGGTCTCATCGATGATGGAGACCACATTGCCCGCACCGACGGTGTGACACGGCGTGCCCGCCTCGTACACGACCCTGATCAAGGCGGCGCCGCCGGTGGCCACGGCGAAGTCGCAGCGTTGCATGAGCTCGCGGGTCTTTTCGTGGCTCGGCTGTTTGATGCACAAGGCGAGGTCCTCGGGCGCGCCGACCTTCTTGAGCGCCTTGCGGATGTGCTCGACGGTGAGCGCCGAGCTGCCGGGCGTGCGCGGGTGCGGCGACACGATCATGGCATTGCGCGTCTTCAACAGCGACAAACCTATGCAGCAAACGGTGCTTTCCGGGTTGGTGCACGGCACCACATTGGCTACTACGCCATAGGGCTTGGCGAACTTGCGTATGCCTTTGGCCTTGTCCTCTTCGACGAGATCGCAGGTACGGGCGCCTTGCTGGTCGCGCATTGTGCCGCGGGTCTTGTTCTGGACCTTGTGGAACTTGTCTTCAAATACGCCGATGCCCGATTCGTCGACTGCCAGACGTGCCAACTTCTCTGCGGTCTCGGGTTTGGAGAGCTCCCAGCCCACGGCCTGGCAAACCAGGTCTACCTTTTCCTGTGGCCAGTTCTGGTACTCCTCGAACGCCTTGCGTGCCCGTTGATAAAGCTCGTCGATGTTGTCTACGTCAGTGCCTGGGGTCGTGACTGTCTGTTGCATCGCTTATGCTCTCCATTCGTTTGCGCGAATCGACCGATCCTGCAAAAGCTGATCGTCCGCTAGACCTTCTTGCCTACCGATTTGATACCCGTCTTCTTGCTCGGGTCGTGGATTTCCTCGATGATCGCGAAGCCGCTGCCGTGCAGCTTCTTACGCTCCTCGAAGGCCGCCTTCCATTCGTCCGCCGTGCCCGTCCTACCGGGCGTCGCCACCTTGTCACGGTCCTTAAGCGGCGGCACCGGGCGATCTTCGGGGCCATCGTAGAGATCTTTCGGCGTCAGCGTCTCGCCGAGCCGCGTATAGCTCTCACGCTCGACCTCCTCGATGTAGTGCGCGCCCGCGCCGTACGAACGGGTGACGGCGACAATCGCCCATATCGCCTCGGGCGTAAAACCCAGGTCCATCATGGTCGCGCAGGTCGCCCCCAGCATGTCGACATCGACCGGTGTGTCGCTCAGCCGTTGCGCCGCCTTGATCATCTCCTTGGTAAAGGCGATGTACTTGCCGGCGACACCGAGCTTCTCGGCGCGCGCGAACATACGCTGGGCCGCGGGATCCTTCAACATAAGTTCCGATACGCCCAAGGCCGGATCGCCGAGCTTTCGCCTCACCAGCGCCTCGGCCGCCGGCGCCATTGGCGTGCCGTCCTTCTCGGCCCGCTCTACCGCCTCCAGCACCATGTTGCCGAAGGCCGAGTAGGCGCCGTAGGCATGGCCGAACGCGAGGATCGACGTGCCGCATGCCTGGGTCAGAAAGGTCTTGGAGCGCGCTGCCAGGCGCGACATGATCGCCGGCATCGATAACCCGTCTTCCAGCGACAGGATCAAGACGTAATTCAGCATCTGGTCCTCTTCCAGGCTGGCGATGCGCGACTGGAAGTTGACGAACAATACATCGGTGATGCCGTAGCCCTGCTCCATCAACTCGGTGGTGTCGTAGCCGCGCGTGACGATACGGTGCACGTTCTTGTAGGCCACTTCCGACAACCACTGAAACGGCGCGCGCTTTTTGTCCAACGGTACCGTGCCGTACTCACGCTTGCCGTAGTCGTACGGCAATTTCGGACTGCCGAGGTTGCCGATCACGGGTTTGTTTCTCACTTTGTCGTCCATCAGATCACCCACTTCTTGTATGCACCGGATTCTTTTTCCCGCAGCGCGTGTTCCCGTCGCTCTTCTTGCGAAGGTACCACGCGATCTTCGGGCCCGACGTACTTGATCATCGAGAGGTCGAGCATCTGCACCATGGGCTCGCTCTTAGACGCCGCCCACGCACGGCCCTTCTTCATGGCAAAAATGGCGTGAGCGGCGCAACTGAAGGCACGCGAAACGCTGCCGATACACCAGGCGGCGTTCGGCGAGAAGCCGAGATCGGACAGCGCCGCATTGCCGGCGCCGACCACGTTCACGCCGACGTAGGACTTGCCCTCGCGCTTGCGGCGCGCGTGGAAGTGTTTTTCCACCGCGCGCTGGAACTCGTGGTACACGCCGTTGGTGCCGAGCTCCTCTTGCTTCAAGTGGATCGGTTCCGCACGCGGATCGCCGTCGCGATGCTGCGGCTGGCCCATGCCCATGACCGGCACACCGGCGTCCATGTATTCGTCGACCAGGATCTTGGCCATCTCATCGAGCGTCTTGCCTTCCTTTTGCGCGCGGTTGATGTACTTGTTCATCATGTAGCCGTGCGCCGCGCCCGGGCCATGCACGCCGCCAAAGGTCATGACGCCAGCGGCGACCGCCGTCGGCAGATTCGGTCTGCCGGCAGTCACGGCGATGGCGGAGGCAGCCGACGGCGACATTGAATGCTCGAGGAAGCTGCCCATTTCGTACTTCAGCATCTTTTCTTCCGCGTCGGTGGGGATACGACCCTGGAACAGCAGGAAGATCGCATCGCAAAAGGAATATCCTTCCTCGGCGAGGTCGCTCAAGCTGTAACCTCGCAACACGGTCTTGTCCTCGGTCTTGTAGGCGATCGAGGTCTTCCTCGGAAGCATGGGCTCTCGGTTCATCAACGGCTCTCCTGGATTCGGGCGGGCATGCAAATCGGGCGCTAACTATGCGCTCAAGGCGTATATACGTCAAATCTCTGTTTTCAATGTCTCAGATAGATTTAGTCAATATCAGGACTCCTGCGCACGGTGCCCGCGGGCACTGCCGAAGGCACGCGCCGCTAGCGCTATCCCATACGGTCATAGGGATTTTCCACCAGGCCAACGAGCTTGCCGCGTTCGTCCACCGTGATGCGGAAGCGTTCGTAGTACCGCTCCTTCGGCAGCAGCTCGTCTCCGATCCCGGTCATGTGAGCGAACATCGCCTGCTCCAGGTCCGCCACCACCCGGGTGCAACCGGGGTCAGCTATACGATTGACCAGTTGGAACGGATCTTCCTGGTTGTCATACAGGAGCCACGGACGATCGATGGTGCGCACGTAGGTGTAACGTTCGGAGCGTACGCCGCGGTATTCCATGCGCATGCCCTGGTAGGTCGGTATCTGGTCGGGACTTCGCGGATCGCCGACACCGAACGGACAGGGGTTCATGATCAGTACGGACTCGGGTGGATCGTTTCGCTCGCCGCGCACGAAGGGCGAGACATCGACGCCCTCCACCGTCTGCGGGATCGACAGACCCGCAAGCCCCAGGAGCGTAGGCATCACATCGATGGCACTGAAAGGAAAGCGGCAATGCGTTCCCGCGTGGACCGTCGCTGGATAACGCAGCAGGAACGGAACCTTGATCGACTCGTCCCACGGCCACTGCTTCTTGTATACGCCGTGCGAGCCGTGCATGTCGCCGTGGTCTGAGGTGAACACCGTAATAGTATCCTGCGCTAACCGCAGCTCATCGACGGCGGCCAACAAGCGTCCAAACTGCTCGTCGAGAAAAGTCGTTTGCGCGTAGTAACCCCACAGGTCTTGTCGCGGCGGATCGGGACAATTCGGTCGCGGCGCAATGTCATTGGGGTCGTACATAGCGAGAAAGCGCTCGGGAACAAGACGATAGGGGTGATGCGGCGGTCCCCACGACAAGAACAGACAAAAGGGCTTAGAGCTGTTGCGCTTCTGCAAATACTCGATGGCACGCGTCGTCTGCGCTTCAGCGTCGAACCTTTCCCACGTTTTCGGTTCCGCTGTGTCCTCGTAGTAGACGGAACGATCGTAATTGTGGTCAAAATTCGCCGCCGCCCAGTATTGAAAACCCTGCCGTCTCGCACCCGGCGGAACCGGGGCAGGCCGGTTGGCCCCATCCAGGTGCCATTTGCCGATGTAGGCGGTGTCGTAACCCGCTTGTGCGCACACGTGCGCAATGCTGGTTTCGCTGGTGGACAAGGGAATGTCGTTTATCACCAACCCTAACGACGTCGCGCTGCGTCCGGTGAGCAGTGATCCGCGATAGGGCGTGCACACCGGAAACGGCGAGACGGCATTGCTAAACAGCGCACCTTCCTGCGCGAAGCGATCGAGGTTGGCTGTGATGACCGGCTCCTCACCGCCATAACCGACCGAGCAGGCGCGGAGCTGGTCGGCGAATACGAACAGGATATTAGGGTGGCGCTCAGCGGGCATGATCAGCCTTTCTCCAGCTTGACGTAAATCGGACTGCTCCAGGCGCGGTGGAAATCGCTCTGCACGACGCGCACATAATAGGCATGCTCGCCCGGCCCGAGATCGTCTTCCACGAAATCGAGCATGGCGTCGCTCGCGTCACCGACCGGGTGCAGCGTCGTCGCCCGCGCCGCCTGGCCGAGGCCGGCAAAGCTCATGCGAATATCGCCCGCTTGCACCTCAGCGAGGGCAAAGCTGAAGCGGGCAGGTCCCGCCGCAAACTCGATGCGGGCCGCTCCCGGAGCATCGACTTCGATTAGCACCCCCTCCTCCTGCCCCGCGGTAACCGAGCGCCATGCCAGCCTCTGCTTGTCGGCAGCGACGATACCGTATTTCGGGGTAAACATATTCAGCGGCGCGGCGGAAACGATTCGGCCATCGCTGAGCTTCAGCTCGCCATCCCAGCGCATGAAGCGACCCCGGTCCGGCGAGTTGGCACCCGTCCAGAGAATGCGTACACGCTTGAGATCCCGCTGGGGAGGATTGGGTGTCAGTCGCAAGACTTCGCGCTCACGGTTGAAAAGCGAGATCTCTTCGAGGGGTGCCGTGCCGTGTATCGTGGCCTTGATCTTCGGCGGGCTGCTTGCTGTGAACTCTGCCCCCATGGGGCGGCCATCCGCTTCGACGTCGAGATAGATGCGCACACCGGTCGTTGCATAACAGCGTCGCGCTTTTAGCGCTTCGAATATTCCCTCCCGCGTAAGTTCGCTCGCGAAAACCGCGGCAAGCCCGCCGCGGATCGTCATTTCCGGCGTGGACGGAAACGCTAGCCCGGGCCGCCCGGTATGGTCGTCGCTCGCTCCGAGCACGCCCAGCTTGAGGCCCCGGGCGAGCGCTTCATGCAAGCGCCACTCGAAGATTCCATGACACGAGCAGATCTCGAATACCGGCTCGAGCTCCGGATCCTGGGCCGCGATATCCGAGCGGCGCCCGCCGATGTGCGGCACCAGTAGCACGCGATCCCCGTGTTGCTTTACGTACTCGCGAAACGCCTGCTGTGCTTGCGCTGCCGAGACCCGTTCATTCGCCGGGTCGTGCTCATCGGGCTCGAGCTGCCAACCACTGCTGCGGTAAATCGGTCCGTCGTCGTCCAGATAGAGCACGTTACGATCACCACCCGCTCCAGTGGCACCCGACCACTCGTAGCCGAAAAAGGGTATGAAATGTTGCGGTCGATGGAATTTCTTCGTTTCATGCCGAACCTCGTCGACATCCGCATCCGACAACATGAAGTCGTTTGCCTGGTGAGTCACGAAATCCAGTCCGGCCAAGTCGCGCGCAAACCGGTAATACTCCTCGACACTGCCGATGCCGACGGTGGACGCAGTCTGTGCCTGCGTGTCGCCCCAATAGAGCCGATGGCTCTGCGGCATCGTACTGACAACGATCGGATGACTCATGGCGATGACCTCATCGCCCGCACGCAGCTTGAGCCGCCTGACGCCGCTGCCTTTAAGGATCACGCCTTCCAGCCATTTCGCCCGGCCATCGATCTCGGACAGAGAGAAATTCAAAGGAGGATCGCTTTCGAGCGTCAGGGCACCGGTAGCCACAGCCGTTGGATTGCCAAACCTGTCGTTTCCACGGACCTGCACACGAAAAGGCTGCCCGGCGATCACGGTCGACGGCGCTTGAACGGTCAGCTGCTCGTTGGGGCCCGGTATGATGCGTATGAACGGCGAATCTTGATAAACGCGCTTATACACGCCGCTGCTGATCGGATCCACGAACACAGCGAACTCACACCGCTCCTCGGGAAAGGACTGTACCATCATGCCGGCGGATCCCCGCGAGGTATCGCCGAGCACGACGTTGATCGTGTCGCCGGGGTACAGCGGTCCCGTGAGCAGCTCGATGATGATCACTGCGCGAAACGGCCTGACGTGGCCGCGCGCATCGAATCGGGCGCGCAGCGTCGACGCAGTTGAACACTGAACGCTGACGTAATTGGGCGCCTCGGGCCGCTCGAACTGCGGCGTACCGAAATCTGACTGTCGCCGCGTGCCGATCTTCAGCCCGCCACCGACATCCATACCGTAACGGCCGACTGTGTAGCTAATAGTCCAGCTCCCGTAGCTACCTACCACCACATCAGTCGCGGGCACCACTGTCACGCTGCCATAGGTCTCGCGCGTTCCGTGCGCTGTATTCGCTGCTGCGATCTTGCTCATCCCTGCCTTCCCGGCTTTTCTCTGATCGTCATCCTAGGCTCCCTCGACGCAAATCGGGCTACACCAAGCGCGGATGATCATCGCTCCTGATCACGCTCGTACTTGGCAAAACGGGACCGAACAGCAGCTGCCCTTGCGCCACGCGCACATGCCCCCGTTGGTGCAGCATCAATAGCCCCTGGCGGGGTTGCATCATGGCCGTGCCAATGGCAATAGCGACTTATCGAGGAAGTCGTGAAAATGAACCACCAGCGCATCTGGTCGAATAAAGATCACGGCATAGGCGGGTGGCTCATGACTCTTTGGCACTTGTTCCACCGTCACAAAATCGAAGGCCACTTGGTGGTTGGTACCCCGAAACGCGCAGTACGGTACTCCGCACCACGTTCCTGTCATCGGGCGGTGCACATGACCGAAGAACAGATACTTGATCGTGCGGTATTGCTTGACGATATCGCTCAAGCGTGTGGCGTCTCGTAGCTTGATGTGATCGACGCTGGGTATGCCGATGTCGAACGGCGGATGATGCAAAAACAGATACACAGCCTGATCGCCGGCGCTATCCAGTTGCTGACGCAGCCAGGCGGTACGGCGCTCGCAGAACGAGCCCCATTTTTCGCCCGCTTCTACCGTATCAAGCAGGATGAAACGTCCCACCGGGAGGTCCAAGGTGCGTTGCACGAAGCCGTGCTCGTCGTGGGGCGCTTCCGGAAAAACACTCCGGAAGTTGTCACGATGATCATGGTTGCCCACCATGAGGTGGTAGGGCACAGACAATTTCGCCAGGCATTCGCGCAGGTTCTCGTAAGCCGCGATTTGACCCTGATGGGCCAGGTCACCCGTGAAAACGCACAGCTGCGCATCGCTGTGATTGGCATTGATGTCGGCGACGCATGCATCCAGGCGCGCGCGCGGATCGAGTCCGTGCAGCGTTTTCCCGGGTGGTACCAGGTGCGTGTCCGTGACTTGGATCACTTTCATGATTGTGCCTGCAGGTTGTTCCTCTCTCAGTAGTAACGTTTGCGCAAGAAATGCGAAATCGTTTCCGAAGCGATCACGAGCACGATAATGATGGCAATGATGCCCATGGCTCCGTGGTATTCGAGGGTCGAGATGCGCTCACGCAGGTGCAGGCCGATGCCGCCCGCGCCGACGAAGCCCAGGATCGTCGAGCTTCTGAGCCTGGCGTCCCAGTTGTAGACGGTAATGCCATACCAAGACGGTTTCAGCTGCGGGAAGATGCCGTAGAGAAATACTTTGAGCTTGCCGGCTCCCGTGGCCCGGATGGCGTCCACCGGCCCCATATTGATGGTCTCCGCCTGCTCGGCCATGAGCTTGCCGGCGAAGCCGATTGTCCCGACTACCAATGCCAGCATCCCGGCGAAGGGCCCGAAGCCGAACACGGCGACGAGCAACATTGCCGCCATCAGGCTCGGTAATGAACGACTAACAACGATGATGAACCGGGCCATCGGATATAGAAACACTTTGTCCGGTGTCAGGTTCCAGGCCGCAAACCAGGCAAGCGGCAACGTAATCAGGGTGCCGACGAAAGATCCCAGTAGCGACATCTCGATGGTCTCGAGCACGGCATAGATCACGCTGGCCTGCGTCGCGTAAGCGAGATCAGGAGGTAGCAAGCGCTGCCAGACCATGTTGCCGACGCGCCCGAACATGCCAAGCATCCGATCGATAGGAATTTGCAATACATCGATCGACCAGAATCCAAAGCCAAGCAAGATCAGCAGTGCTGCAAACTTGACGAAGCGACTGACGCGCCTGTCACGCAGATAGCTTTGCCTGACAACTGCAATCGCATCCGCCATGTTTACTCACCCGGAAACCAGTTTGGTCCGTACACGCTTCGACACGAGCTCGCCCACGATGACGAGTAGCACGACGCCGAGTACGCAAGCAGAGGCGTTGCCGT
>CAYGAS010000351.1:0-3946 GCA_964347935.1 uncultured Nitrospiraceae bacterium
GACAAGCTGCAAGGGGGTAGACCCATTTTTCTTCCTCTCACGCGGGGGAGCGTGAGCGAGGGGTGATCTTGACTCGTGACGCAGACAAACTACAACAGTGCTAATGTAACGGCAGCGGCTGTGTCAGCCCGTGCTATTCGCGATGTACTGGCAGCACTGTCCGGATCGGTGATTTACTGGGCTGGTTGCGAACAAAGCAGGAGTTAAAACAAATGGCGGATGAGGCAGACATTGCGAATGAGGATTTGGAGCGAACACTAACCGCCGCGCTGGAAAAACGAATCCAGTATAAGGGCGAATCTGCCCTTTTTTGCGAAGAATGCGGTGACAAGATACCCGCAGGAAGAAGGAAGATCTTGCCGGGCGTCACGACCTGCGCGGAGTGTCAGACCGTCCGTGAACGCGAGGCCCGTTTGTACGGGGAGCGGGAATAGCCGAGCCGCTAGCATAATGAGTGGCATCGTGACCTCCTCGAGCGCTTGTCCTCGCTGATGACGCATTGAGCCCGCGATGACGCGGTGGTTCTATTCATTGCCAGTTCGACTCATCGCGCGCGCCTTCATGCTGAGCGCGCTGCTGGCGGCAAGCGTGGCCGCATCGGCGCCGCAGACGGGCGCCGACCCCGCCGTAAACCGTCCTTTTGTAGACCCGGAGTTTGAGCAGTGGGTTGCGCGCTTCGAGCGCCCGGGTCGCGAGGTCTATGACAAGCGGCATGAAATTATCGCAGCCACCGGCGTGCGACCGGGGATGGTCGTCGCTGATATCGGTGCGGGTACTGGCTTGTTCGCGCGCTTGTTCTCGGCCGCAGTGGGCCCTTCTGGCAAGGTTATCGCTGTCGATGTTTCACGGGCGTTTATCGACAATATTTTGCGGATCGCGCGCGAACAGGGACAGCGTAACGTGGAAGGGATCGTCAACACGCAGACGGATAGCTTGCTGGCCGGAGGCTCGATCGATCTCGCTTTTCTCTCCGATACCTATCACCATTTCGAGCACCCACGGGCGATGATGAAGTCGATTCACCGGGCCCTGCGCCCCGGCGGTACTTTGGTGGTGATCGACTTTCAAAAGCATGGTCACAGCTCCGATTGGATCAAGGGCCACGTCCGCGCGGGCAGTCAGACTGTCATCGAGGAAATCGGGGCGGCCGGATTCGAGTTTGTCCGCGAGGAGACGTTCCTGCGCGAAAATTACTTCTTGCGCTTTACGCGCAAGTAAGTCCCCCGAGGGGGCGGAACCGCCTCGCGACGCCCGTTGCGTGAGGGGGCCGACGGCCCGACGATAAGGGGCACATGGGGCCCCCGATTCGCGGCGGTCTGTCAGCCGCTTTCTTGCCTGCACGCCTTCGCAAACACGAAATTTGCCCACATGGGTTTGCGCACGGTTGGAACGAAAGTTGCACGTCTTCGCGCATGCACGCCCGTGCGGCGTCGCATCGCCGGCCGTGTGATCGCTAGCGCTCGGCCGGGGCCAGGAGGTCGCGGCAGCAACAGAGCAAGGGGCAATGGACCGCAGCGAACGTTTTTACAAGATCACTCAGATGCTCGGGTCACGAGACGTCGTCTCGCGCGAAGCGCTGCTCGAGGAGCTCGGCGTGTCGCTGGCGACGTTCAAGCGTGACCTGGAATACATGCGTGAGCGGCTGCACGCGCCCATCGTCTGGGATCGTGAGTACCGTGGTTACCGGCTGCGCAAGCAAAGCCCGCATGGGGCCCGTTTCCAGTTGCCCGGTATCTGGTTCAACGCCACGGAGGCACACGCGCTGCTGACCATGCAGCACCTGTTGGCATACATCGAGCCCGGGGTGTTGGCGCCGCACATCGAGTCGCTCAAGGGTCGCATCGAGGCGCTCCTGGATCAGGGCGACCACTCGGTCACGGAGCTTCGCAAGCGCATTCGCATTCTGTCGCAAGGTGCGCGCCCGCTTGTGCCACGCCAGTTTGCGGTGATCACGACCGCGCTGTTGTCACGAAAGCGATTGCATATCGTGCACTATAACCGAGAGCGCGACGAGCGAACCGAGCGCGAAATCTCGCCGCAGCGGCTCGTGCATTACCGGGACAACTGGTATCTGGATGCATGGTGCCATTGGCGCGACACTTTGCGGACGTTCGCTGTCGATTCCATCCAGAAAGCTGAGCTGCTGGACAAGAATGCCCCTAACGTCTCTGAAGCTTTTCTCGACGCCCAGCTTGGCAGTGCCTACGGCATCTTCAACGGCGGCAAAACGCAAACAGCGAGGTTGCGCTTTAACCCGAAACGTAGCCGCTGGGTCGCGCATGAGCGCTGGCATCCCGAGCAAGAGGGTGTTTTCGACAGCGACGGATGCTATGTGCTGGAGATTCCTTACGCCGATGATCGCGAGCTTGTGATGGACATCCTTAAGTACGGTTCCGACGTCGAGGTGCTGGCCCCGGAAGACCTACGGGCGCGCGTCGCTGCGGCCCTGCGCAAGGCACTATCACAGTACCGCAACGGCGCATAATCGCTAGCTGATCAATCGACAGCCGCTTGCTGTTGTCGATGCCCTGTTTTCCTATAGACCCCTCGGTTCGGAACCAAGACTGGCGTTTTTGGGGTGCTCCCGCGCGCGTGCAACACCTGTGAGCTGCATGCAGAAGCGACTGTGCGCGGCTGGACTGGGTGGGGGCAAAAAAATCGCCGTGTCGCTTTATGCGCTATGGCTAACGCTATACAATGCTACGGCGGCAACATCGGCGCTGTCCGCCGACATACGTACGATCCCTAGAGCACTGCGACTAAGCCATTGTTGGCGGGCAACTCGAACACGACCCTGCCCGAGGGCTGAAACCGTGCGACCACGACGGCCGTAGTTGCTTGCGCACCCAAGGCGAGGACGGCGCGTCAGTTCTAACGACTAACGGACCTATGATTGTTGAACAGATCTGGACCGCGAACGCGTTTCGCAACTTTAACTATCTGATTGTGTGCCCGCAGACAGGGGAGGCACTGGCGGTTGACCCACTGGATCACCGGAAGTGCCTGGCGACCGCCAAGAGGAACGGCTGGGACATTACGCAGATCCTTAACACCCATGAGCATGGCGACCACACTGGCGGCAATCAGGCGATGATCGCCGCGACCGGGGCGAAGCTCCTAGCCCATGAAAATGCCGGCGCCCGCATTCCCGGCATCGATCGCGGGCTTGCTGCCGGTGATCTCATAAGCGTGGGCAGAACGGTAGAGCTCGAATCGCTCGACACCCCGGGCCACACCATGAGCCATGTATGCTTGCTGTCGCACAGCGACACGCCGGCGCTTTTCTGCGGCGATACCTTGTTTAACGCCGGCGCTGGCAATTGCCACAGTGGTGGACATCCCGAACACCTTTACCAAACATTCGCGAATCAATTGGCCAAGCTGCCGGACGAAACACTGATCTACCCCGGCCACGACTATATCGCTAACAACCTTGGCTTCACCCTCGATCGCGAGCCCGATAATGCACGCGCGGCGGCCTTGCTAGAGGATGTTGGCGATCAGGATCCAAGTAAGGCGCTGGTCACCACGCTCGCGTTGGAAAAAGAGGTCAATACCTTTTTTCGCCTCCACAACCCCTCAGTGATTGCCCGGTTGCGTGAGGCGTTCCCCAATCTTCCGGAAAATCCTGACCCGAAGACCGTATTCCTCAAGCTGCGAGAGCTGCGAAATCACTGGTAGGCAATTCGTGGCCACCTTCTCGGGCTCGCGCATCATGTAAGGGCTGCGAGGCGTAGCTAAGGCCGCGACATCGCCGTTCGTGGTGGGCCAGTGGGCGCGCAAACGGTCTATAGTCTAGGTAGGGCATGAGCACGAGCTACCGGCAGATCCTTGCGCAGTTGCGACAATACTTCCCGCAGCCAGTTTCGGATCGGGTGCACGATGCCTATTTTGTCTTTTCCATACTACGCGCGCTCGATCAGATCGATGCGATGAAATCGCACGT